>JAZOQJ010000088.1:0-6804 GCA_045655985.1 Clostridia bacterium
TATAATATATATATTAATTATATATTAATATTATATGGTTGAAAAGTTTGAAATTTAAAGCCAAAATTTATTAAAAAAATTCACTTTTAAATGGAGAAAATTATGAGCGAAAATTTAGAAAAAATTGAAGAACAAAAAGAAGAAAGTTTAGCAAAAAGTAGCCACTATAACGAAGGTGATATTCAGGTATTAGAAGGACTTGACCCAGTAAGAAAAAGACCTGGTATGTATATAGGTTCGACTGATGAAAGAGGGCTTCATCACTTAATTACCGAAGTGGTTGACAACTCTATAGACGAAGCGTTGGCAGGTTTTTGTACTAAAATTGAAGTTGTTTTCCAAGAAGATGGTTCTTGTAAAATTTCGGATGATGGACGTGGCATTCCTACGGGTATTCATAAAACCGAAAATAAAAGCGCGGTTGAGGTAGTGCTTACTAAACTTCACGCAGGTGGTAAATTTGGTGGCGAAGGCTATAAAATTTCTGGCGGTCTTCATGGCGTAGGTTTAAGTTGTGTTAACGCTCTTTCAAAATGGCTTACTGTAGATGTTTATCAAAATGGTCACCACTACTATCAAAAGTATGATAGGGGCAGGCCAGAAGCACCACTTTCTGTTATGAACGATGTTGACTTTACCGGTACTACTATTACTTTTATGCCAGATAAAGAAATATTTGAGACAACTGAATTTCATTATGACACTGTGCGTGACAGGTTTAGGGAAATTGCCTTTTTAAATAGAGGTATTAGGATTAGTATCGAAGATAGGCGTCATGGCGCAAATAAAAAAGAAGAATTCCACTTTGAAGGCGGTATAGTTGAATTTGTTAAATATATGAATAAAGGACGTGAATGTTTATTTGCTGAGCCAATTTATATTAACAAAGTAAATTCTACCAATCAAGTTGAAATTGCTATGCAATATAATGATGGTTATAGCGAAACTCTCCTTTCTTACGCAAATAATATTAATACTGAAGAAGGTGGTACTCACGTTGTTGGTTTTAGAAATAGTTTAACTAAAATTATTAATGACTATGGTCATAACAACAATATTTTGAAAGATAATGAAAAGTTATCTGGTGATGATGTAAGGGAAGGCTTAAGCGCAGTTATTTCCGTAAAACTTATGGAACCGCAGTTTGAAGGTCAAACAAAAACAAAACTTGGCAACAGTGAAATGCGTTCTATTGTAGATAAAGCCATGGTTGAGGTTTTTGGTAACTTTTTAGAAGAAAATCCTAAAGACGCAAAAGAGTTAATTTTAAGAAGTATAACCGCACAAAAAGCAAGAGAAGCTGCTAGGAATGCAAGGGATTTAGCTCGTCGTAAAGGTGTTTTAGAAAATACAACACTTCCAGGAAAACTTGCAGACTGTTTAGAAGAAGACCCTAAATTTTGTGAAATTTTCTTAGTTGAGGGTGATTCTGCCGGTGGTAGTGCAAAAAGTGGTCGTGATAGCCGTTTCCAAGCAATTTTGCCACTAAGGGGTAAAATTTTAAACGTTGAAAAAGCGCGCCTTGCTCGAGTACTAGGTAATGAAGAAATTAAGGCTATGATTACTGCGTTTGGTTGTGGCGTGCATGATGATTTTGATGAAAGCAAGTTAAGGTATGACAAAATTATTTGTATGTCAGATGCGGACGTTGATGGCTCACATATTCGTATTTTAATGCTTACATTCTTCTTTAGATTTATGAGGCCTTTAATTGAGCACGGTCACGTATATGCGGCTATGCCACCACTTTACAAAGTATCAACAGGTAAAGAAGATAGATATTTTTATGACGATTATTCAAAAGATGAATTTTTGAAAACTTGTGATAAAAAAGTTTCTATTCAACGTTTTAAAGGTTTAGGTGAAATGGATGCTGAACAACTTTGGGATACTACTATGAACCCAGAAAAACGTAAAATGATGAGAATTACAATTTCGGACGCGATTGAAGCGGATAGAATATTTAATACTTTAATGGGCGAAGACCCAGAACTTAGACGTCAATTTATAGAAGAAAATGCAACACTTGTAAAAGATTTAGACGTTTAATTTATTAATAATAATTATAAAATTTATTTGCGGAACTTAAAGACATGGATAAAAACATTATAGAATTTATTATGAAGGCATATGAGTTTGCTGAACTCAAACATCGTGGTCAGTTTAGAGGGGATGGTGTTACGCCTTATATTGAGCATCCTGTAAGGGTTGCTCGCCTTATTGAAAAATTTAAATTATCAAATCATCAAGACTGGCTTGTGGCAGCGGCGCCTTTACACGATACATTAGAAGATACTTATACAAGTTATAGGGAATTAACGGACGAATTTGGCGAAGTTGTTGCAAGTTTGGTTGAAGAGTTAACAACTGCAAAATATGTGCCGAAAATGATTGGAAAAGAGGTTTATTTGGCGCAAAAAATGAGGTTTATGAGTAATTATGCCTTGGATATAAAACTTGCCGATAGATTTGATAATTTAAATGACATGGCAAGTGTTGACCCTGAAAAACGTGCTAGAGTATTTGAAGAGACTAGGTTTATTTGCAAATATTTAAAGGAACATAGGGAGTTAACTGGGACGCAAAAAATTTTTATAAAACTTATTGATGAAGTTACTTTAAACGATAAAGAATATGATGTTTGTTATTTATGTGACGAACACTAAACCATATTAAATAGGAGTAAAAAATGAAAAAAAGTGATTATAGTGATGTCTTAAGTCAAATTGAAGATAAAACTGAGTACATTGATACAGAACTTAATAATGAAATGAAAAAATCCTTCATAGCATATGCAATGGCGGTTAACGTTTCGCGTGCTATTCCTGACGTAAGGGATGGTTTAAAGCCGGTTCATAGACGTATTATTTATGGCATGGGCGAAATGGGGCTTTCAAACGATAAACCTTACAAGAAAAGTGCAAGAATTGTGGGTGACGTAATGGGTAAATATCACCCTCACGGCGATAGTTCAATTTATGACGCTATGGTGAGACTAGCTCAAGACTTTAATATTAACTGCCCACTTGTTGATGGACACGGAAACTTTGGTTCAGTGGATGGCGACCCTCCAGCAGCATCACGTTATACTGAAGCAAAAATGAGTAAAATTACAGCAGAAATGTTAAGGGATATTAATAAAAACACTGTTGATTTTGTTCCAAACTACGATGGTGAAGAGGTTGAACCTACAGTTCTTCCAAGCCGTTTTCCTAATATTTTAGTCAATGGCTCTGATGGTATTGCAGTTGGTATGGCAACTAATATTCCTCCCCACAACTTAATGGAAGTATGTAATGGTGCAATTGCAATGCTTGATAATCCGGACATTACTGTTGACGAACTTATTGGCTTTGTTCCAGCGCCTGATTTTCCTACAAAAGCGTTAATTATGGGCACTACTGCTATTGAGCACGCGTACAGGACTGGTCGTGGCGGAATTATAATGCGTGCAAGGTGCGAAATTACTGAAATTAAAGATAGGCAAGCAATTGTGGTTACTGAACTTCCTTATCACGTTAATAAATCTAAACTTATTATGGCTATTGCTGACCTTGTTAAAGAACGTAAAATTGAAGGTATTTCTAACGTTAAAGACGAAAGCGATAGAAAAGGTTTAAGAATTGTTATTGATATTAAAAAAGACGCAAATGCGCAAGTTGTTTTAAATTATTTATATAAGCATACTCAATTGCAACAATCTGATGGTATGATATTCTTAGCTTTAGCTAATGGTGAACCTAAAACACTTAATTTAAGGGAAATTTTATATCACTACTTAGAGCATCAAAAAGAAGTTGTTACTCGTAGGACTAAGTTTGATTTAGAAAAAGCAGAAGAAAGGGCTCATATTTTAGAAGGACTTGAAATTGCCTTAAATAATATTGATGAAGCAATTGCTATTATTAAAGGAAGTAGTGATAAAGCAACAGCAGTGGCTCGCCTTACAGAAAGGTTTGGCTTAGATGAACCTCAGGCTAATGCGATACTGGATATGAGACTTCAAAGGCTTACAGGTTTAGAAATTGAAAAAATTAGGCAAGAAGTTAAAGATTTACATTTGGCTATTGCTGATTTTAAAGATATTTTAGCTAAACCAAATAGAATTAGTGACATTATTAAACAAGAGTTAACTGAAATTAGGGATAAATATGGTGTTCCTAGAAAAACCGAAATTATTCCAGACTACTCAAATATTAATATTGAAGATTTAATTGAAAAAGAAGATGTTGTTATTTCGCTATCTAAAGGCGGATATGTTAAGCGTCTTCCATTAAAAGAGTATAGAAGTCAAAAGAGGGGCGGAAAAGGCTCGATTGGCGCAAAAATAAAACAAGAGGACGTTATTGATAAAATTACAATTTGTTCAACTCATGACGATTTACTTGTTTTAACAACCTTTGGTCGTTGCTATGGTATTAAGGGCTATGAAGTGCCAGAAGCGGGTAAAACTGCTCAAGGCAGAAATATGGTTAACGTTGTTCCTTTAATGCCAAGTGAGAAGGTGTGTGAAATTATACCTGTTAATAGAAGTGGCGAAGGTTACATTGTTATTGGTACAGAACAAGGCATAATTAAAAAGACAAAACTTGATGAATATTCACGTATTAACAAAAATGGTAAAATTGCAATTAGGCTAAAAGAAGGCGATAGCGTGTTGTGCGCTCACTACCTAAAAGGAGACGAAGATATTTTAGTTGCGGCGTCTAACGGAAAATGCGCAAGGTTTAATTCTAGCTTAGTGCGTGAAGTTGGGCGTGACTCTATTGGCGTTAAAGCAATGGAATTATATGAAGGCGCAACTATGGTTGACTTAATTGTTATTGACGAAACTAAAGAGCTTCTAACTATTACCGAATATGGTTATGGAAAACGTACTAAAATCGACGAATACCCTGCGCACCAACGTGGCACAAAAGGTGTTAAAGCCGGCGAGTTTAATTTAAAAACAGGTAAACTTGTGTGCTTAAAACAAGTTGACGAAAACGACGATGTTCTTGTTATTTCTAATAACGGAACAATTATAAGGACTTCTGTTTCTTCAGTTCGTGTACTATCTCGTACAGCAATGGGCGTGACAATTATGAAACTTGATAAAAATAGTAAAGTGGCTAGTGTTGCTATTACTGATAAGGAAGAAGAAACTGAAGAAGAACTTGACGAAAATGGCAATCCAACTAAAACACAAGAAAATTTAAACGAAACTATTGCAGGAACTGAACAAAATCAAACTGAAGACGTTGAATTTAATATGGATACAATTGATGAATATGACAACTTCCACGCTTCAAGTGATTTAATGAATGAAGATGACGAGGGCGAGTTTTAATTTTAAAAATTTACCCAAAAATCACTAAATATTAACAAAAAAACTAGGCTATTTAATATAGTCTAGTTTTTTTGTTTTCTAAATTAATTGTTCAATAATTCTAGTATAGCTTGTTTCTTTTTAGTGCTTGTTTTTTGTAAAGAAAGTATTATTTCTTTATCAAGAGCGTATTGGTTTATGTCGTAATAAAACATTTCCTCAAACGAAGAACCACATGCCTCGGCAATATCAGCGATTACTGAAATTGAAGGTTCAAAATTTTTGCGATATTCAAGCCTATTAATATATGATTCGTTTTTACCTATTCTTAAACTTAATTCTCTTGCAGATAAATTTGCTTTTGTCCTTAATATGCTAATTCGTTTAATTATTTCATTTAGCTCCATAAAACCCTCGCATAAATATTGTACCTTATATGTTTATTGCCACAACAGGACTAAATGTTTCAAAAAACACGAATAAATATATAAAATATAGACAAAAAAGTACATATTTCTGTTTTTGTTTGACTTTTATAACAATAGATTGTAAAATAATTTTGTAAATATGTTGGTATACAGCATTTTTAAAGGAGAATGAAATATGAATAAGAAAGGTAAATTTTTAAGTATGTTGGCATTAGGGTTAACTCTTCCTGCTGTAATGCTTACAGGTTGTGCTGGAAGCGATCCATCACATGAAAAAACAACTGCTTTTGCACACAACGAAACACACCATTGGTATAAATGTGCTTGTGGTGAAAGTGATTGTGAATTTGAATATGAAAAAGAATTGCATGATTTTGAAGAAATATCTACTGAAACAGTGCAAGGCGTAACTACTAAAATTTATGGTTGTGATTGTGGCGAAACTAAAAGTGAAGAAGTTTTAAATCAAGAATGGGCGTTTGAGTTATTAAAATCAGTTATAGCAAGTTATAAAGGCGGCATGAAAACCTATACTATAAATGGACTGCAGAATCTTGTCGTAAAAGATATGGAAAATTTACAAGGTGTTGCTAGACAACAATGTAATGGAACAGTGTATCAAGAAGGATTTATTAAAATTGTAAATGATAATGAAACATTTAAAATGTATAAAAAATTGGTTGATGTGCCATCGGGAATGGGTAACGACGATTATGTATATTCAGTAGAAACCATTACGCGAAGTAAAGCAATAAGTATACTTTCTGGTCAAGATGAAATTTATGGACATTATTTTGATTACACTGACGGTGGAATTATAAATCAAACATATGATGGGCTTAAAGAATTTTTTGAATCTATGGGTGTTGAAATGAATTTTGAAAAAGTAGAGAATGGGTATAAATTAACTCAAACTTATTTAAATGAAACAGCTTATATGATTTATAATCAAACATCTATAATTACTGAATATAATTCTGATACTGGATTTACAAATTATTCAGATAATTTTAATGAAAACCTATTTAATAGTTTTGATATTAATGAAGCTGGATTTAATAATTAATA
>JAZOQJ010000089.1:0-2776 GCA_045655985.1 Clostridia bacterium
TATTAGCTGGGCAATGAAACTTAGTGAGTCTGCTCCTGACTTAAATTTAATTGGAGGCCTTAAGGGTACAAAAATTATTATTCGTGGAAATCATGATTATTGGTGGCAAAGTATATCATTAGTTCGCAATGCATTACCTAAAGGTATGATTGCTTTACAAAACGATAGTGTTACTATTGGAAATTATATTATTTGTGGTACTCGTGGATGGACGGTTCCTGAAATCACTCATAAGGACGAGCACGATGAAAAAATCTATAAAAGAGAATTATTAAGGCTTGAATTATCTCTTAAAAACGCTCATAATTTAATTGAATATAATAAGGGTAAAATTAAAAATGCGCAAAATGGGGACGTTTCAAATCTTGATAAACAACTTGTTGTAATGCTTCACTATCCACCATTTAATAGTAAGTTTGAGGATAGCGACTTTACTAGGCTTTTGGAAAAATATAATGTAAAATATGTTGTATATGGACATTTGCATGGTAGTGTGTCTCGCTCGGCTCTATTAAAAATAAAAAATGGGGTTAGGTATTATTTAACAAGTTGTGATAAACTTGACAACAAATTAATTGAAATAGTTTAAGGAGAAAATTTATGGCTAAATGTTCATTTCATAAAGAATTTGACGCTGTAGAAAAATGTACAGTTTGTGGAAAAGAAATGTGCAAAGAATGTGCACCAAAATTTATTGATGAAAAAGTAGTGTGCCCAGTTTGTTCATTAGAAAACAATAAAAAAGAAAGAAAAAATTATGGTGTTTTATCAGGCCTAGTTATTTTAGGTATGGCTTGTGCTATTGCTGTATTAGTACTACTTACAATTATGATTGCAAGAGGTGATGAACATCTTACAAGAAACATAATTTGCGTAGTTGGTATTGTACTATGCATGTCATTTGCTGTGTTCCTATTAATTAACACATTAAAATCATACAATTACTACAATGGCAGATATAAACTAGGTGAAGTTTTAAAACAAGTAACAGCTCTAACCACGACTAGTGCTGAACCAAAAGAAGAAGCTCTTGCTAAAGTAACCACGACTACTAAAAAAGCAGAAGAAAAGGCAACCGCAAAAGTTGTTGCAAAACCAGCGGCAAAAAAAGCCGGAACAAAAAAAACTTCTACTAAATAAGCAACCACGACTGCGAAAAAATAGAAGAATTGTAGTAAAAAGTAAACCACGACTTACTTCATAATCTACATCAGCAAAATATGCTGCTGAAAAAGCATACAACAATATAATTTTGTTTATTAAAACTTAATTAAAATAAAAAGCGGTTGAAAAAACTCGCTTTTTTTTTGCTAATATGCTATTATTTATGTATGGAATTTAAACACACACCTATTATGCTTCAGGAATGTTTGGAAGCGCTTAAAATAAAACCTCACGGAATTTATGTTGACGGCACTGTTGGCGGGGCTGGTCACTCGCAGGAAATTTTAAAAAGGTTAAATAATGATGGACTTTTAATTGGTACTGATAAGGATGACGAAGCGTTAAAGGTATCGCATGAAAGACTTTTGAAAATTGCCGAAAATTTCACACTTGTAAAATCTGACTTTAAAAATATTATAGAAGTATTAGATGACCTTAATATTAAAAATATTGATGGCATGCTTCTAGATTTAGGCGTTAGTAGTTACCAACTTGATAATGGTGAGCGTGGCTTTTCGTACAGATTTGATGCTCCACTTGATATGAGGATGGATACTAATGCTAATTTTTCAGCTTATAACGTTGTAAATGAATATAGTGAAGAAGAACTTACACGTATATTTTATGAGTATGGCGAAGAAAATTGGTCAAAAAAAATTGCTCAAAATATTTGTTTAAAAAGGCAGGAAAAACCAATTGAAACAACCTTTGAATTAGTTGATATAATAAAAAACACAATACCATTAAAGCAACAATTTTCAAGTGGGCACCCTGCTAAAAGAATTTTTCAGGCAATTAGAATAGAAGTAAATGGCGAACTTAAAAACTTAGATTTAGTTTTAAGGGAAGTCGCAAGTAGGCTAAATAAAGGTGGACGTATTGCGGTTATAACTTTCCACTCTTTAGAAGATAGAATTGTTAAAAATGTTTTTAAAGATTTAATGACTGGTTGCATTTGTCCTAAATATTTTCCTGTTTGCACCTGCAATCACAAACAAATTGGTATTGTTGTAAATAAAAAAGCAATTATTCCAAGTGTTGATGAGCAAACCCAAAACACCCGTAGTCAAAGCGCAAAATTAAGGGTTTTTGAAAAAATTTAAATAAATTCGTCAATTTTAGATAAATTTTATTTTAATTTATTTTTATGCTAAAAAAAAATATGCTAAACTAAAAGTGTAAATTGTTAAGTTATTATTTTTGAAAAGGAGGCATATTATGGATTATGAAGATGATATTTTAGTCGAAACCGAAACTGAAATTGAAACTCAGGAAAAAGATGATATAAAACCTCATAAAGACGAAAGCAAAGATGAAACTTTTAAAAAATTTCCTAAATATTCAAACGAAAAGTTAGAAAGAGTTTATAATAGGTACGATTTTTCAAAAAGCTATAATCCTTCTGTTCAAAAAAAAGAAAGTGAAAGTTTTGAAAAATTTGTTAAGGAAAACAATAAAGACACAATTGTTGAAGAAAGTTTTACTTTTGAAAAAACTAATGAAGAAAGTGAAACAGCGCCACAAAAAAGTTCAAGTGTATTTAAAATTTGCGGAATTATTGTTTGTGCACTTTTAATTATACTTTCTATGATAAATCTTGCAACTATCACAA
>JAZOQJ010000090.1:0-3206 GCA_045655985.1 Clostridia bacterium
TGAAGAATTAAAATTAGAAGATATAAATTACCATAAAGAAAGTGAATTAATTAAAGAAAATGTTGATTTAGAAAACACTAATAAAACAGATTTGGACTTAGACGCGCCAAAACAGGAAGAAAACGATAAACCAATTGCAAATTTAGAAACAGAAGCAAATTTAAAAAATAACGACTTAAACTTAGATGATTTAAGTAATGTGGATGTTGCAAATAAAAATGAAACTCTTCCAAATGAAAGTAACAACACTAATCCAGAAAATAACAACACCCCAAATAACTTTGAAGGTGCTCAAGCGCCTATTGGATTTATGCCTGGATTTATGCCATACCCATACGGCTATTACATGCCTCAAAACCAAAACAACAATCAAAACATGCCTTACCCTAACAACTTTATGCCTTATTACAATATGTATAATATGCCAAACTTTTATATGCAAAACCCGCAAAACAATATGGGGCAAAACTTAAATATGCCAAACTCTTACAACATGCCACCACAAATGTTTATGCCTTATGGTTTCCCTTATGGCATGTACAATCCTAATATGAACGGCTTAAGTAGCGCGCAACAAGCACCCCTTCAAAACAACGAAAACATAAAAAAAGAAGAGGCTATTAAAACTAAACCAAAAGTTGAAACAAACAAATTAAATACACCTAGCGCGAAAGCACCTCAGGCAAAACCTTATGTATCACACTCACAAAAACTTGAAAATGCATTTTTTAAGGACGTTGACACAAATATTTCAGCCTCAACTCCCGCGCCAGAAAACAATACAACAAATGTTCATAATTTAAATGAAACGCTTGAAGGTGGCATAGGCGTGAATATGTCGGAAGAAGACTTTTTTAACGACATGGGAACAAATACAAACAAAAATCCTAACACAGACCCAAATGATGATGGAGAATAATATTTATTAAATGAAAACTTTACTAAACTATTTTAAAAAAAATTATGTTTATTACATTATAGTTGCAGTTGTTTTATTAATTGATTTATTATCAAAACACTTATTAACAAATAAAACTATCATATTAATTGAAAATGTATTAAGTTTAACTTATGCGCAAAATACAGGTGCTGCATTTTCAATGTTTTCAAACAGCACATTATTTTTAATAATAATTTCGTGTGCTATGATAGTAGGTATTGTTTTATATAAGTTTTTAGTAAAACATAGGCCACATATTTTATTTACCATTGCCTACCCTTTAATTTTAGGTGGCGCTATTGGAAATTTATTTGATAGAATAGTGTTTGGCTATGTGAGAGATTTTATTTCACTAGATTTTATAAATTTTGCAATATTTAATATTGCTGATAGTGCTATATGTATAGGTTTTATTTTACTTGCAATATACCTAGTATTTATAGAATTTAAAAGTGAACAAAATTAAGAAAATTAAATTACAAAAAAACATGGATACGATATGGAAATATTAAGACAAGAAGAGTTTATTGGCTCTTCACCCCAAAGGCTTGATACATTTATTTGTGATAATTTAAAAGATGTTACTCGAAGTCAAATTAAAAATTGGATAGATGAAGGCCTTATTACAGTTAATGAAAAAGTAGCAAACAAGTCAGGCTTTAAAATTAGCCATGGTGACAAAGTAATAGTTAAAATACCTAAACTTTTAGAACTTAATGCAACGGCTGAAGACATACCTTTAAATATTGTTTATGAAGATGACGACTTAATGGTTATAAACAAGCCTCAAGGCATGGTTGTACATCCCGCTGCTGGTAATTTTTCGGGTACACTTGTAAATGCCCTTATGCACTATACTAAAAATTTAAGCAAAATAAATGGCGATTTTAGGCCAGGCATTGTTCATAGGCTTGATAAAAACACAAGTGGTTTGTTAGTTGTTGCTAAAAACGATTTTGCTCATGAACATTTAAGTAAACAAATTCAAAATAAAACATGTAAAAGGTTTTATAAAGCAATTTTAATTGGCAGTCTTAAAAATAGTAATGGCGAAATAATAACAAATTTAATTAGAAGTGAAAAAGATAGAAAAAAGTACGAAGTATGTGATGCATCGCGTGGAAAAAATGCCATAACGCTTTACAAAGAACTTGAAACTTTTAAAGGTTTCTCTTTAGTAGAGTTTGAACTTAAAACTGGCAGAACTCATCAAATAAGAGTGCACTCTAAATACTTAAATCATCCAATTCTTGGGGATGACACTTATGGGCCAAATATAAAAACCATTAAAATTAATGGTCAAAATTTTAATTTAAATGGTCAACTTTTGCACGCATATAAATTAATATTAACCCACCCTAAAACTTTAGAACAAATGGAATTTGTTTGTCCCGAACCTGAATATTTTACTAAAATTTTAAATAACTTAAGAAAAATATAATCACTACTTGCAATAAAGTAAGATTTTTGATATATTAACAATAGCAAAAATACATTTGTAATTTTTTGCTTTGATTAAATTCTTATAAGGAGTATTGTATGGAAAAACAAATTAAACAACGTAATTTTACTAACCTTTTAGCTTTTATTGCTTTAATTGCTGTTGCTATTTCATTAATTATAAGTTTTATTTGCAACAAAGTTGGCACTGCTGGCGAAATTGTTGGTGCATTAAATAAAATTGCTACAGTTTTATCTAGTATAGTTACTGCCCTTTGTGCATTCTTTTATGTTAAAAGCAAAGGTACTTTATGGGTAACTTTAGCGTATATTGTATCTGTAGTTTTAGTTATTGTATTTATTATTTTAGTATAGTTTTTAGAGGTTTAAATATGTTCCATTTTAAAAAGACAAACTTAATTTGTGCAATATTGTTTACTATTGCATTAGTTTTAGTATTTTTAGCCAATTTAACGCCTGTTTTAGTGTTTATAGCCTTAGGCATCTTTAGTGTTGCGTTTGGCCTATTAACCTACATTTTATTTGATGAATACCAGGTGTACAATCAAATTCAAAGGGAAACTAAATATGAACTTTTAATGGAACTTGCTACAACTCAAAACGCTGAAGAATATATAACAAAACCCGATGTATTTAATAGTGAAGATTTAAAAAGGCTAAAAAGCCAAAAACGTAAAAAATTAACTACAGTTATTATGTGCGGTGTGTTATGTTTAGCATTTTTAACTTTACTTATTTTAAGGTTACTTGTATTTTAAAAAAAAGTTACACTAATTTGGTGTAACTTTTTTATTGCTCTACTATT
>JAZOQJ010000091.1:0-14140 GCA_045655985.1 Clostridia bacterium
TACTAAAAAATTTTTTAACAAAGGTGTTAATGTAGATTAAATTATTACGTTTTAAGAAGAAGTTTTTTAACTTCTTTTTTATTTTAATATATACAAATTGGTAAAAGTATGTTATAATAATTTTAATAGGTTTTATAAAACATATGCACAAAATGGAGTTAAACACTAAATGAATTTTGACTTTTTAGATACTGAAAAAATATATACACTCGCTAGAATTAAAATTTTTAGCGATTTTTTAGGATATGAAGATGTAGATGTGAGTAGTGAAAATTTAGAAGTACACGCGGGGGCTATTAGTTTATATTCAGCGGCCTTAATAACCAAAATTTACGAAACCAATCCCGAGCAATTATTATTAGAGTCAAGCGAGCGTGAAAATGCCCTATGCCAAGCCATTAAAAACAGTACGAAATTTGCACATTTATCAGATGAAGAAATAACGACAAAAGCACACGAAATGGTTGTTAAAGACTTACGCAATTGTTTTGCGCATGGTAATTTTGAAATAAGTTATAATATTAACAGTAAAGAACTTTATTTTATTTTGCAACCAAAACGTAAAGATTTTTCTATTAATGTTCCTATTATTATTTCTAGTCAAAATTTAAAAGACGCCATTATGAAGCCAATAATGGAGCTTAGTTTTAACCTTATGTTTAATGAAGGAAATAATGCCGACCATTTTAGTGATTTTAGTAGGCTTTTTAAAACATTATTACTTCCAACACAAATGCTTAAATTTGCAGATTATTATTTAGAAAAAAAACCAATAAAAATTAAACCTAAGGTAGAGGGTTTTAAAACTAATCTTATTAAATATATTTTACTTGTCACTCAAATAACTTACGAGCAAGACGATTATTATAATATTTTTGGAAAAAGTTCTAATATATTTGAAAGAATATCTTTAATAAGAAATTCTATTGCTCACAACAGCTTTATTTTTGAAGAACTTGCCAAAGATATTAGTTATAGCGACAGAGAAAGAACTTTATCTCAAACACTAATTCAAAGTGTAGCTGTTTTAACAACAGCTCATGATATGAAAGAAAGCATTAAATATGTATCAAATAACACTCATAGTGAATCAAGCATAGTAAGTTTAAAAGACAAATTAATGGAGTGTTTTGATATGTTTTTTGAAAATAATAACGCTTTACTTATTTTATCTGACGATTTAGCATCAAATAAATAACATTAAAAAATAACACCTATACCATTTTACGTTGAAATTTTTTTAGGTGTAATAGTAATGTTTATACCGGTAGGTAATAAGAAAAGAAATTAAAACAGTAAAGTATTTAAATAAAAAATCAAGCCTATAAGTGCTTGATTTTTTTGTTGTTTATTATTTTTATTCAGCGGAAACAGTGTACCAAGTAGCGCCATCCCTTTGACTTGTAGTTACTTTATAGCCTTGTGCCACAAAGTTTTTAGTTGGATTTTCAGAGGCACTATTTGATGGGTCATATTGCCTGAATTCGCCACCAGTTACTGAAATTACACTTGCATCAGCGTCTAGTTTATTTAAAGTATATTTTGTCCCATGAATCGAATTTTCATAGTTACCAATAAACGTGCCACCATTAATAGTAATTGTTGAATTTGTGCTAGCATAAATTAATTCGTTATTGTTTGGAGTTATTCCATTATCTTCAAAAGATTTAGCGCCAACATTTGTAAAAGTTCCACCTTCTATTACAACTTCGCCACCATTTTTAGCCCAAACTGCTATACTATAATCGTTACCTTGAGAAGCCGAATTTATTGTACCATTACCTTTTATTGTTAATTTTGCATTTTCTCCCACTACTATAGCGGCAATTTTTGAAAAATTATCAGCAACAGAAATATTGTGCCCGTTTAAATCTATTTCATATTCGTTTAAATTAACATTAAACCATTCCGTTAAAGTTAAGTTTTGATTTAATTTGATTTTTATAATATCATTTTGAGCAGATTGAACAATCGCTTCATTTAATGTATCATAGTTTTGTGTTTGTGAACCTATTTGTACAACCACAGGCGATACAGGTGGTTTTTCTTGACAGGCACTTGAGGTAAAACAACCCACAATTAATACACATGCTATTAAAATTAGACCTATGATTTTTCTTTTCATAGAATACCCTCCTAATATTTCCTTTTAATAGCATAACCTTAAATATACATAATATGCATGGGCTTTTTATTTCTTTTTCTTAAACACATTTTTTCTGTCGCCAATTAAATAATACACATTAAAGTAAATTGCAACAAATACTAAATAAAGTGTTAGGAACAACCCATATGAAAGACCAACAATTTCCTGCACGTCATTACCTGGCATAAAATAAAATGGGTCGCCTTCAATTTTTAAAACAATTTCTAAAAATACATATACAAGCATTATTAAAAAGCATATAAGCTCTTTCCACGCTGTTTTATATTTAAAGTCTGTAAATTTATAAGTAATAAAACAAATTGATGCAATGAAAAATAGCGAGTGCGTTACTATTGAATATAAGTTTTCAAATAAAATATATTGGTTATTAAACCCAACGCCTGGATAAATAAAGAAAATACCCGCTGAAAGTATGCCAATAATACTTGTAAAATTATAAAAGAATTTTTTATTTACAAACATGGCAATAATTACTAGCCATACCGAAATAGCACAACCCGGCCTTGGTAGCAAAATTTTTAAAACATTGTTTAAACTAAAATCGGTAGTTTTACAAAAATTTATTATTCTTCGCGAAACTTCAAAAAATATTAAAATGCCAACAATTGTCCATAGGACAATTTTTTTTGTTTTTTCACTTTTATTTTTTAAAAGGATGGTACTTACAACAACAAAAGTAGCAATTAGTAGCAGGGTTATAATATGAAGTAAACCATACTGACCATCAATATGCGGATTAGGAAAACTACTAAAAAGCCATTCAATAAATTTCATAAATTTTTACTCCTTAATTTGTTTTACTAAAAATAGGATATCAAATAAATTATTAAAAATGCAAGAAAAAAATATACAAAACAATAAACTTGGCTAAATTAAAAACAACAAAATGCAATTTAAAGAATTTTAGTTTTTAGAATAAATTGACAATTTTTTTTAATATTGTTAAACTATTTGCGTTTATAAATTTTAGGAGAAATTTTTATGAATTACGATGTAATTATTATTGGCGCAGGCCCTGGCGGAATATTTTCTTGTTACGAGCTTATACAAAAAAATCCAAATTTAAAAATTGCAGTATTTGAGGCAGGTCATGCTTTAGAAAATAGAAGGTGTCCTATTGACAACAACAAAATTAAAAGTTGTATAGGTTGCAAAAGTTGCTCTATTATGAGTGGTTTTGGTGGCGCAGGCGCTTTTTCGGACGGAAAGTATAATATAACCAACGATTTTGGCGGTACGCTTTTTGAGTACATTGGCAAAACAGAAGCACTTTCTCTTATGCATTATGTTGACGAAATAAATTTAAAATTTGGTGGCGAGGGCACTAAACTTTACTCAACAGCAAATAGTAATTTTAGTACAGAATGCGTTAAACACGATTTACACCTTTTAAATGCTTCAGTACGTCATTTAGGCACTGATGTAAATTATATTGTATTAAAAAATTTATATGATTATTTAAAAACACGAGTTGATTTTTATTTTGACACTCCTGTTGAAAGTGTTAATAAAAACAATAATATTTATGAAATAATAGCAAAAAATGGCACTTTTGGCGCAAATAACTGCATTATATCTGTTGGTAGAAGTGGCAGTAAGTGGATGGAAAAAGTTTGTAAAGACCTTAATATTAAAACTAATTCAAACAGGGTTGATATTGGGGTTAGGGTTGAACTTCCTGCAAATGTATTTAGCCATATAACAGACGAACTTTACGAAAGTAAAATTGTATACTGCACTCAAAAGTATGGCGACAGGGTTAGAACATTTTGCATGAACCCAAAAGGCGCAGTTGTAAACGAAAATACAAATGGCATTATAACTGTAAACGGACATAGTTACAACGACCCAGCGCTTCAAACTGAAAACACAAACTTTGCACTTTTAGTTGCAAAACACTTTTCAGAACCTTTTAAGGATTCAAATGGCTATGGCGAAAGCATTGCACGCCTTTCAAATATGTTGGGAGGGGGCGTAATTGTTCAAAGGTTTGGCGATTTAATAAGGGGCAGACGTTCAACCCCTCAACGTATTAAAGAAGCCTTTATAACTCCTACATTAAACGCAACTCCCGGCGATTTAAGTTTAGTACTTCCTAAAAGAATTTTAGACGGCATAATTGAAATGATTTACGCTTTAGATAAAATTGCGCCAGGAACTGCTAATGACGACACTCTTTTATATGGCGTTGAAGTTAAATTTTACAATATGGAAGTTGATGTTGATAATAACTTAGAAACACTTCATAAAGGTTTATATATTATTGGTGACGGCAGTGGCATTACTCACTCTTTATCTCACGCCTCAGCAAGCGGTGTGTATGTTGCTAGAAAAATTGCTAAATAAAATACGCGGAAAA
The DNA here is from genome assembly GCA_045655985.1 of Clostridia bacterium. GTDB lineage: Bacteria > Bacillota > Clostridia > Christensenellales > UBA1242 > JAZOQJ01. The sequence goes on from JAZOQJ010000091.1 coordinate 4,527, forward strand.
AAACAATAAAATAATTTAATAAAAAAGGCTAACAAAAAGTTAGTCTTTTTTTAATATAAAACGAAGTGGGGCTTCTTGGTCAATTTTATTTGCGTACGAAATGCCAATGCGAGAAGCGCAAGTGTAGGCATATTTTTTACCATCATCCAAAATACAAATTTTATTGTTATTTACAATGCTTTCGCCATTTAAATTTTTAGTTATATTAAGGTGTTTTGTAAGGCGCGCTGGGCCCTTTGCGCAGGTTGTAGCACGAATTAACACTGCTTCTGGCACGCCTTCTTTTTCACTAACTATATTAAGTAAATAATGCATACCATAGCATAAATAAATGTAAATTGTTCCGCCCTCATGATACATGGGTTCTGTCCTTAAGGTGCGCTTGTTATTAAAAGTATGACAAGCACTATCATTTACCCCTAAATACGCTTCAGTTTCCAAAATTTGCTCACGTACTTTTACGCCATTTATATTGGTTTCAATCCACTTGCCTATTAAGTTTTGCGCAAGGCTTATTGTATTGACTTTAAAAAAATTTTTATTTTTAATTTTAATCATAAAACTCACATATTATAAAATTTTATTAAGCTCATTTGAAAGGTTTACAAATTGCTCAGTTGTAAGAGTTTCGCCCCTTACACTAGGATTAATACCCACACTTTCACAAAGAGAAGTGATTTGGTCATTATTCAAACTAAAAGTAGACTTTAAATTGTTTGAAAGTGTTTTCCTTCTCATTTGAAAAGCGCAATCAATAACTTTTTTATGCAGGCTAAAGTTATCAATTTTATATTTGTTTTTAATAATATCAATTTTAACAATGGCGCTATCTACATTAGGTTCAGGGCAAAACATTTTGCGATTAACAATGCGTGATATACTTGCCTTTCCTATGCTATCAATTTGCGCGGTTATTGTGCCATAATTTTTTGTTGCGTGACTTGCCACTATCCTTTCAGCGACCTCTTTTTGCACCATAATAGATAAACTTTGAAGGGTGTTTATTTCAAGAAGTTTAAAAATAATAGGTGTTGTTATATAATATGGCAAATTAGCAACAACTTTAAAACCGTTTGGAGCGAGTTTTAAAATTTCAAAGTTTTCTACCTTCATAAAATCTTGCAAAACAAGCTTAAAATTTTCATTTGTAACGTTTTGTTTTATTATAGGTTCAAGTTCTTTATCAATTTCAAAACCATAAACAAATTTTGCTTGTTTACAAATTTCTTGAGTTAATGTGCCCGCGCCAACACCAATTTCAATTACAACATCATTTTTAGTTATACCTGCGTCTTTAACAATAGCAGATAATAAGTTGGTGTCAAAAATAAAATTTTGACCAAATTTCTTTTTAAATTCAAAGTTATTTTCCTTAATTAATTCTATCATAATTTCCTCTAAATAATTTTTGTATAAACATTTTTAATATTTTGTTTTAATTGGTTTTCAAATTCTTGCATAGACACATTTTTAATTTCGCAAATTTTTTGAGCAATGTATTTAACATACTTTGGTTCATTTCGCTCGCCTCTTTTTTCCTGAGGTGCTAAATATGGTGCATCCGTTTCAATTAAAATTCTGTTAAGGGGCACAAATTGAACCACATCTAAAATTTTACCTGCGTTTTTATAAGTTATGGGGCCATCAAAACCAAAGTAAAAACCCATTTTTAATAATTCCTGCGCAATTTCAACACTGCCACTAAAGCAATGAACTACCCCACCATGCACAATATATTGTTTATTTTGACGCAAAATTTCCATGGCATCGCCCCACGCGTCACGCACATGAAGCATTATAGGAAGTTTTAATTCGTGCGCTAAAATAAGTTGTTTAATAAATATGTCTTTTTGAACGTCTTTAGGCGTTATTAAATAATGATACTCAAGCCCAATTTCGCCAATAGCAATAACTTTAGGATTATTCGCGTTTTGTTTTATAAAGCGTAAAAATTCATCATTAAAATTTTCCGCCCCTTCGGGATGCTGACCCAATGAGCAATAAATATTTTTATTTTCATTTGCAAGTAGTAAGGCGTTTTTACTAGTTTTAAAATCTGCACCCGCGCATACTATAAACTCTATGCCATCAATATTTAAATTTTTTATTAACAACGCCCTATCTTCATCAAACTTTATATCATCCAAATGACAATGACTATCTATTAACATAACCCAATTAAGCCCCTACATTTTTATAAATATCAAGTTTATTATAACAAAAACAATTAAAGATTTCAAGCATTTTATTTTCGCTTCTTGACAATAAGTCAAAGTTATACTATACTTTACTTATAAAAAACATAAAATTTTGGAGGGTTTATGGCTAAAATTTCCACTCAAAAAATGTATAATGAAATTGAATATAATGAACGTAGGCTTTTAGTTTTACTTTCAAATGACCTTTTATGGTTTAGGAAAAATTTGGAAAATATTAAAAGTCATAAAAATAAAAAATATTTTGCTAAAAAGAAAATTTTAAAGTACAACCAAATTTTTAAAACTACTGAGGAACTTGCAACCCTTTCAAATAAAATCACAAAAACTGATAGCACTTTGGAAAGTTCTCCTTATGTGTATTTAGAAAAGGAAAAACTTGCCTCTCAAAAAATAAACATTAAAAGTGATGTTAATATCAAAAATTTAAGCAAGCCTAAACTATTTGAAGTTGTTGTTTTTACTCATTATGTTGATTTATTTAATAATCCAAAATCAAGGAAATATCCAAAACATAAATGCATTGAAATTGTTACGCGTAAAATATTAGATAAAGGCAATAATATGCCATCAAGTAAACTTGCAAGAAGTTATTATTTAGAAGATACTCAAAATTGTGAAAAAATTATAAAAGATATGTTTATTGATAGCGCTCTTTACTTAAAACGTGATTTGGAAGAAGAAATAAATTATAAAAAACAAAAACAAGCAAAAATGCAACAAGAAGCAATTGAAAGCCATAAAACAATAACAAAACCAAGAAAAAGGAAGGCTTTAGATAAAGAAGAAAAAGTTGTAAATAAAAAAGATAAAACAAAAGCCACTAAGCAAAACAAAAAAACAAAAGTTAAATATAACGCTACAACACAAAACTATGAACACGTTTTGGATGATGAACAAACCATGTAAATTGTTTAATAATATATTAATTTAAAAGCAAAAAAAACAAGGCGCTTTGCCTTGTTTTTTTAATTGAAAAATTAATCAGTCGTAGTTGTTTCTTGATTGTTTTGTGCAAGACTTAAAACGTTGGTCCAAAAACCTGTATCAAAGTCATTACCCTCATAAAAGTCTAATGATAATTTTTCATTTGTGCCATTTAAAAGTGATTCGGTTTCATTATAAATAAGCCACCTAATATATCCTTCTGTACTCCAAACTGGGTTAGCTGTTGTGTAAATTACACTATTATATATAGAGTTATTTACATACATATTAACTTGGTTATTTATATTGTATCCACAATTTTGAACAGTATTTACGCCTAGCGCAAAATATTTAATTGAAACATTTAATATATCGCCAAAATAATAACTATTATATATATTCACGTTGCCTAATAAACTATTAATAAACGCTGTTGTATGTGTTTCCCAATTTTCAGTTTCCTGATTAATAATAGCAAGTGATATACAATTTATAACATTATAACTGCCTTGAGAAGAGCCTATAAACCCACTTAAATAATTATAACCATTTAAAACACCATCTGTGATACAGTTTGCAATATTTAAGCCTGAGTTTGTAGATTTTATATATCCTATTAAACCACCAACACTATCGCCATTTATAATTTCGTTTTTACTATAACAATTTGATATAGTATTTAAAGATGCACTTTCTTTTATATATTGCCCAATTATACCGCCAATATTTTTATACACTTTTGATGCAGAGCATTTAATATCTCCCATATTTATACAATTTATAAAGGAGCTATCAATAGCAAGAGCGCAAATACCACCAATATTAGCTTCACCAGAATAAATCGTTGCTAAATTTAAACAATTATTAAATGTCGAATTTTTAGCCATAAACGCAATTGATGCATATGGGGTAAAAGCGGTTGAAGTTAAATTATCATTTTCGTCTTCGCCAAAAAATACGGACGTAGTTGCAATGCCATAAATATTAACATTCTCAATATTAAAGAATAGCGGTGCATTTGTTAAAACAGCATCAACGTTTTCGTGATCATATTTATTTATGACACTAAAGACAATTTCACCATTTTCTGTTTTGTTTGCGTATGTACCTATAAATGTACCACCTTTAAGGGCATAGGTTGTAGTGCCAAGTCCCACAAAATTTTCACTTATATTACCAATTTCATTAAAGGTAAATACATAATCAGTAAATATAAACGCGCCTTGTGTGTTCTCTATTAAATTATTTATTGCGTTTAAGTTGTCTTCTTCATAAAGTATTAAATCTTTTGAAATTGCAGTTGCCTCATTTGTTAAAATAGGAATACCATTTTCGCCTTTAGTCCAATATGTATTTATTCCATCACCTAAAGCGTCCACTAAACTTCCAAAAGAATAACCATTATAAACAAGGCTTTTATCTACACTTTTAAAAGTTGAACAATTTGTGTATGTAATATAACTATTTGCCATAGCGTCATCAGTTAAAATATAAGTTTGGTCTGATTTTATAAAGCATTTTATTGCGCTTCTTTGAGTAGTATTTTCGTTAGTATTACCCACAATATTTAATGTATCAGCGTAAATATTACTACCATTATAATTTACATCTGCATTAAACACGCAATTTTCGGCATTTCCACTACGGTGAGAAACATAATAGAATGATTGTGGGTTTGTGCCAGTTAATTCTACATTTCCATTAAATGTACAATTTGTGGCAGAACCCCGACCTACTATACCACCCATTCTAACTTCTTTGGAGCCCGCAGTTGTTACACTTGTATAAAGTTTGATTGTTCCATTGAAGGTGGAATTTTTAACATCGCCATAGCCAACCAGCCCGCCAACATTGTAAACATTAAAATTTACCACGTTGCTTGCGTCTTTACCAATACTAATGGTTCCGTCAAATTTACCATTTTCAATTGTTCCATAATCGGTTGTAATGGTATCAATAGTATTTGTTTTAAATATTGCACCAACAACACCACCTACATGGAAAATTTTCTTTTCATCATTACTTGTTCCCATATACGAATAAGTAACATCACAATTGTTTTCAAGAATGTTTAGGTTAAGTGTTGAATTAGAATTAATAAACCCAGCCAATCCGCCGACATAAGAAATTGAAGCGCCACTACAAACGATATTTCCTGTATTTGAAAAGTTAATATTATAAAGGTCGCCTAAAAGTGCACCAAATAAGCCACCTGCGTAACTTTTCCCACAATTTACAGTGCCTTCATTTTCAACAGTATACCAAACAATATTGCAACTTCCTGCAATTCCGCCAACGTATTGATTTCCAGTAACAGTTGCACTATTTTGAATATTGTTACTTACTAAATTTTTGCAATCTGAAACCATTTTACATGAGCCAGCTATTCCACCAACATAATCATTACCAGTAACTACTCCATAATTTGTGCAATCACTAACTCTATATAAATAATCATTACTTGAATAACCAACTATTCCACCAACATAATTATAATTACCAGCATTAATTATTGACTTGTTTGTGCAGTAAATAATTAAACCACTACTTTTACCCGCGACAGCACCAACATAGTTACTAGAGCCATTAATAGTGCCTTCAAAAGTAATATTTCTTATAGACCCTGAAGACAATAATTTTTTTGTTAGACCCTGTGAGCAATTTGAACCAAAAGTTATAGTTTTGTTATCCCCATCTAAATACCCCGCAAATTCGTTAAGCCCAGTCCAATTTGTTAAAGTTATATCACTAATTATTCTTGCTGCTCTATACGCAAAAGTTCCGCCGTTACATAAAGACGCTAGGTCTTCTTGATTGCTTATTTTATCTTTAACAAGCATATATCCTTGATACCATGTATATAATTCAATTTCTTTACCAGCAAAAACATCTATAAATGAATTATTGGCGCTATCTACTAAATTACCGCTTTTATCTTTTATTTCAACTTTTGATATTATATAGGGGTTGTTTGTATTTATAAACTCGTTTAAATCGCCTGAAAAAGTATACTCCTCTTCATAAAAACTTCCAGTATACCAATCACCAATTAGGTTATCATAGCCATTATCCCCACAACAATTATATAAATAAAACAACCTTTCCCCATATGCACAATAGCCAACAAATAAACCTCTTCGGGCTGAAGTATCCACATTAAATTCAGGAGAATGAGATTCACAGTTAATAAAATTAACCTTGCCTGTAGTATACGCAACATAGTTAGAACGCTGAACATTTCCACCAGAAGAATCAGCCACTGCTTCATATACAACACAGTTTATAAACATTGCGTTTCCTGAATTTGCTCGAATCATACCACCTATATGATTTCCTCTGTTTACAGAAGAACCTATAGTTGCATTCATATAAATATTATAAATAAGCGTGTTTCCTGTCGCGTTTGTAATAAGCCCACCAAAATCTTCTGTTTTATTTGTGCCTATAGAACCTGTAACTACGAGATTACATATTGTAGCATTTTGAGTATAATTAAATAAACCTCCACTACCTTGGAATGTTATCATATAGCCATTGCCATCAAGCGTGCCTTTAAAATTATTAGAACTACTTCCAATTCCAGCAAAAGTTGAAGGCAAAGTAATATCTTCAGTTAATTGATATGTATATTCTTCATCCCACGCACCAGAGTGATTTACCATAGTACTTATAAAGTTGTCATTATTAAGTAATATTTTCTTTTCGACGGAGCAATAGATTATATTATTTTGATAGACTTGTGAGTTTTCGTCTTCACCAACCCATCTTTTTTCAATATTTTTTTCTTGATTAAATTGCAATGCTTCTAAATTAGTTTTATCGTCATCAGTTGGTGATTCTTTAAGGTCCCTTAAAATAAAATAATTTCCTTCTGTTAAATCATTTCTTAATCGTATATTTAACTTTGATAAGTCCGTTATTTGTGAAGAAGTAATTGTTATAGGAAAATTCCATGAATACAAATTTCCGCTTTCAACATATTTATATAAATTAACATCTATATTTATTATAGTTGAATTATTACTTGCATTATTCATTTTAAAATTTGCAATTCTTCCACCATTTAAATTTATGGTTGACACTCTACCATCTCCATTCATGGTGACATTAGTCCATGAATTAATATTTAAAGTCTCAACCGCTTTATATATTTGCAAATTACCTAAAGTTTGTTGATTTAATTCAGTAATAAACGCATTAACATATAATGTCCCATTTGTTTTTACAGTCAGCGTTGTAATTAGTGTATTGCAATGAATTATATTTCCTTTATTTGTGCCATTATTAGTTATAGTTACAGAGTGCAGATTATGCATATCTCCACCAAAGATAATTGTTCTATTTTTGTCAATATTTTTATCACTAATAAGTTCTATATTTTTACTAAGATCTCTTTGAAAAACAATTTCTACACCCTCTTGAGTATCTTTTTCTAAAACATCATTTACATCGTCTAAGTCACAATAATATGTATATGTTCGTGTTATAGTTGCTTCATTTGGTGTTGCACTATTACTATTAACTTTTCCGGAATAAACAATGGCATCTAATGTTTTAAAGTCTATAGAACCATCTTTATAATAATCCCCCATAGTTTCGTCAAGCGGTAAATATTGTTTATTTTTACTTACATCATTTTTATGTTGTACAAAATTGTCATGATTAACAGTTAAACTAAAACAATTGTCAACTATAGCTTTTACACTATCTCTACCTGCACTCGAACTTGTATAAATTCCATACATTGGGGCAATGTTTGATGTAAATAAAAATGGAGCTATAATCTTTTCATCCTGGTAATATGGCCATTCACCCATAGATTGTAGGCTATTGTTTATATAACATGGTGTTTCCTCTCCATTCAAAAACTTTACAACATCTCCTAAAAAACTGCCTTGGTTAAATTTTAAAATAAGATTATTATTAAATTTTAAAGAAATATTAAAACAATTATTAACATTAAAATTTCCAAAACACGTAGCCCCTGTGCCAATTGCCCCAAAAACACAATTAAATGCATTTATTGAATTTAACTTTAAATTTTCTTCATTCACTGTATTAAAAACATAATTAGTGGTGGGTAATGATATTCCGGAAGACGACGATGTGCAAGTTAAATACCTTACGTCAAATAACTCATTACCTGAAATTTTTATATCAACTGTACGGGTAAATACAGCATAAAGTTCTATTTTATCTTTATTAAGGCTATACTTATGTATTGTTTCAAAATTTTCAACAATATCATATGTAAAAGTAACTCTTCCAGTACCAAAATTTTCTTGATATAGCGCAACTAATTTATTTTCATGCTCAACACTACGCATCATAAGCGCCATAACGCCTGAGCCAGCATCAGAGTTTATACCTTTTATAACTTTTAATGAAAATTCTCCTTTCGTTATATTAGATATGTCGTTTATTGTAATTTTTGTATTTTTTATACTATTATTGTTTTTAGTAACACTTAAATTGCTACTATCTGCATTTATCCTAAAACAATCAACTTCATTTTGCGCTTTTTGTATGCCTTCTTCAAAACTTAAAACATTTGATGTCATTCCATTTACAACTTGAATGGTTAGGGTTGGGGTTGAGGCAAAGGTTTCATTTTCGTGAGTCGAACTTGAAGTTGAGCCTGAAGCGCTATCACTTTCAGGCGACTCGGTTTGAATATTTGATAAATTTGAATTTAAACCATTTACTCTAGAATTTTCAACCGAAAAATATATAAAACAAAACAAGATTGCACATAAAATTACGGCAAAAATTAGACCTAATAAAAGTTTGGTTTTATTGTCCCTTACTTTATAGGTCATGGGTATTGCTTTAAATTCTGTTTCTTGAACCCTTTTCATACAACCCCCTCGCGTATACACGCGCGAAAAAACATACTTCTTATATTTAGTATATATACAAAAAGGAAAAAAACAAAAAATATTTTTATTTTTTTTAAAAATTGAATTTAATTTACAAAATAAGCAGACTTAAATAACTAAGCGGAACTAAAATAATTGCACCTATTATGTTAAAAATAGTATCTAGCCCTATATAATACCAAGTGCCTCTTTTTTTTCCAAAGTTTTCACGACTTGACACCTTAATATATTCTTTAAGCGCGATAACCCCTGAAAGAGATGAAAATATAATTCCAAGACTTGCAACGTTTACAGAAACCAACAAATGCGCATAGTTATTTGTAAATTTTGAAAGCAGTACTGCAGTTGGCACATTTGAAATAAACTGACAACTTATATAAGCTGTTATATATGTGTACTTATCAATAAAAGACTGCATTAAATTAATAACTGCTGGTATGCGCGACAAATTACCTGAAAAAATAAAAAATGCAACAAATGTTAAAGGTATAGAATAATCAACCATTAAAAATGCTTTAATATCGCAAATACACATTGCTCCAACAACGACAATTGAGGCTATCCACCAAGGAAGTCGGATCGTAGCCATGTC
>JAZOQJ010000092.1:0-3309 GCA_045655985.1 Clostridia bacterium
GACATGGCTACGACCCGACTTCGCCTTGTATTTTCATATTGCCACCTTAGTAAAATATCAACCGCCCTTTTACCTCTTTCAACCTGACCGTTTTGAGATTTTTGAGCACGTTTTTGCATTTCCCTAGTAGCAACTTCAAAACACGCTTGTTTGATTTTGGTATCAAGGTCATAGCTATTAGGAATTTCATTACAGGTTATAACAAATTGAGGTTCATTTGGGAAAAGCCCATAGAAAATATTTCTGTCTATACCAATTTCACGAATTAAACCCGCAGCCTTATAGCACTCCCTAAAATTTTTAGCATATGAATAGGTTGGTGAACCTGTTGACGGCAATACCATATACATACATTTTTTAACCATCAAAGCACCATGTTCGTCATAATAAGTAACATTTTCCGATTTTGTAGCAGGCTTATGAGTATGTCCACATACAATAAAGTCAGGGTTAAAATCTGGGAACATGTTATAAAGTGTTTTTAGTCTATCAACACCCGCAATAGCATCGCCATGATGAAAAAGCCAATTTGTAGCGACCTTGCCTTCAGGTGCATCTTCTCTTTTTAAATATATAGTTGCTTTAGCGTAGTACAAAGCACTAATATCTTGTGAAGCACCTTCCCCCTTAACCCTTTCAAGCCTTTTACATACTTGTTTTATAAGGTCAACGTCCGAAGAATCCATCATACGTCTATCATGGTTACCAGATAAAACAAATAAAAGTTTATTTTGCTTTTGTAAAGGCGTTAAAATTTCAACAAGCACGTCAATAATTTGGTCAACCGACAAAACGTCACGTTGTTGACCTTCTTTACTTAAGTTAAACAAGTCGCCATTAATAACCATAAGCCCTGCTGGGTCTTTTAAACAATAATCAATAAATCGTTTTACAGGAGTCAAAATTTCGCCCGTAGTACCAAAGTGCCAATCGCTTGCCAAATACATCCTAACTTTATTAAATTTTTGCGAAAAATCCAAAGTTCGACTAACTACTTTTGTATCTGGTATTAAAGTTTCACTTAAATGGGCTAGTTTTAATGCACCACTCATTTCTTCTGCCATTAAAAAAATTCTCCTTTGTTTTTCTAAAAAAAGTATACCCTTTACAGATTTTTTTGTCAATTGAACTTTAAATTTACTTTTTTATGATTTTGGGGGGAGTAGTGCCAAAAACTTGCAATTACAAACTAAATTTTAAAAAAAATTTTTAATTTTTTTCAATTGGTAAATAAATTGCTTTAATGTGAATAAAAAATTAACAATAAGTTTGGTTTTATTAAATTATTGCTGAAAAAAATGACAGCCATTAAAAATAAAAAGAACACTTAATTGTGTTCTTTTTTTAAAAATTTAAAAATGGTATTAGGTTTAAAACAAACCCTACTAAAACTGAGATTGCAAACAAACTTATTGTAATTAAAATATTTTGTTTAAAGTTTTTATTACGTTTAAATAATATTAAAAGACCTACACCACTTCCAGCACAAAGGCCTGCAATACAACTTGCAAAAGTGATTATGTTTTGTAAATACAACTCAACTAAAACAACACTTGCCGCACAATTTGGAATTAAGCCTATTAAACTTGTCAAAATAGGTGTATACCACGCATTTTTTCCAAAAAGACCAATTAAAACCTCGGTGCCACCTGCAAGATTTATAATAATTGTAATAATTATATTTGCAGCCAAAATAAATAAAAATATTTTTAAAGCGTGAATAAATGATTGTGCAAATATGCCATCAACTACTGACCTTTTACACTTACCCACACATACTTCGTGGTGGTGGTGAAGTTCTAAGTGAGAGCAACCATCGCAATTTTGTTTTGTATCATGCTCAATTTCATGTTTTTTATGGCTATGAGAGCCACCATGTTCGTGATGTTCAACATTATGATCAAGTTTTAAATAACTTAGTTTTTGCTTTTTAAAAATTAAATCAATTATATAGCCAATTATTATTGCAATTATAAGTTTAGTTAAAATAAGTGGCAACACCTTCCATGGTGTTTCTGACGAAAATAAAATTGCAATAGCTTCGTCACTGGTTGCTATAAACACCGAAAAAAGCGTACCAATTGTTATAAGCCTTTTTGAATACAAGTCGCTCATTATACTTGAAAAAGCGCATTGAGGAATAACACCTATAACAGAACCCATTAAAGGACCTGTTTTTTTACTTTTAGAAACAATATTTTCAAAACCAATTTCTTTTTTATGCTCTAAATATTCAATAAGCAAATAAACTAACAATAGAACAGGAAAAGCCATAAAACTTTCCAAAACCGCTTCCCAAATTTCTGCCCACATAAAAGCCCCCGATTGATAAAATATAAACTTGCGTTATTATATCTAACTTTATTAAATTTGTCAAGAAGGAATTTATACTTAATTGTAAACAAATGCTAAGTCCATAAAAAAATAGCGACCCCTAATCGCTATTTTTTTTACTATAAAATTTTATTTTCTATTAAGAGCCCTTAAAAACGGAGGAAGAGTTGGGTCATCAACTTCAAATAGTGAAGAATTTTTCTTAGGTGCAACCTCTTCTACAGGTTTTTGTTCTACTTTAGGTTCTACAATATTAAGTTCTGGTTTATTTTCTTTACTTTCTTGAGTTAAGAAGTTATCTTCTTTTGCAACTTCTTCTTTTTTAATAAAAGGACCGCCTGAAAAACCTGTTGCAATAATAGTGATTTCAACTTCGTCTTCCATATTAGGATCGATTGAAGTACCAAAAATAATATTACAATTTTCATCAACAACTTCTTTAACTAAATCACTTGCAGTGCTTACTTCTTCTAAAGCTAAATCTGGTCCACCTTTAATGTTAAGTAGTACGCCTGTTGCGCCTTCAATTTGAGTTTCAAGAAGTGGGCTAAATACTGCGTTTCTAACTGCATCCTGAGTTTTATTTTCGCCTTTACCCTTACCAATACCCATATGAGCGTATCCACGATTTTTCATAATTGTTGTAATATCGGCAAAGTCAAGGTTAATTAAGCCTGGGTTAATAATTAAGTCAGTAATACCTTGTATACCTTGACGTAAAACTTCGTCAGCATACCTAAAACCATCAAGCATTGTGCTACGCTTTGGCATAATAGAAAGTAGTTTATCATTTGGGATGATAACTAAAGTATCTACATACTTTTTAAGTTCTGCAATACCTCTTTCTGCGTTAGAGGCTCTTATTCTACCTTCAAAACTAAAAGGTTTAGTTACAACTGCAATTGTTAAAATATTCATTTCTTTTGCAAGTTGTGCAATAACTGGAGCCGCACCTGTACCTGTTCCACCACCCAT
>JAZOQJ010000093.1:0-6983 GCA_045655985.1 Clostridia bacterium
CAGTAACCCTTGAATAAAAAAAATGTATATGTTAAAATAAAGCACACAAAAAAGGAGATTTAATATGTTTGGTAATTTTGTTAAAATATTAAATAAAATTGATATTGAATTATTTTCAGGAAATAAAGTTGATAGTATTAGGGATTTAGAGGATACTTCTTGTGCTAGTGGTGGCGAAAGTTTGTTTTTAGCCAAATCAATTGTAAAAGGCAAGCAAGTAAGGTATTATTTTAATGATATTCGTTTTTACGATGCTAGTGATGTTTACAGTGTAAAAGATTTATCTCACGAGTGGCAAGGCTTTATTTTATATACTTTGCGTGATAATAAAACACAATATGAAAAATACCTTACTTTAATTGAAGGCTTTTATATTAAAAAATATCTTGCAAATGGTAAAACTAAGGCTCTTGATGGTGAAAAAAGATTTGCTGATGATATTGCCAAGGTGCTTGACTGTGAAGCCTCTTGGTGCAAGGCGCAATTAATTATGGAAGAAAAAATGTAAAAACTAAAACGTCTATTTAATTGGGCGTTTTTTTTATCTTGATTTAATTAAGGCTTGAAAACTTTACACAAGTGTGGTATAATAAATTAAGAGGATAAAGTTATGCAAAATTTTAAAATTTTAAAAGAAATTAATAATATTGGAAATATTAAACAATATTTAATTGAAAGTGATGGTAAAAATTATATTTTAAGTTATACAAAAGGCGATGAGGGCAGCAAGGTTTTAATGCGTGCCGCTGAGGTTATGAAAGCGGTTTCAAATATTGTGTCAGTTCCTCATGTAGTTGATTGTTGGTCTAAAGGCAATGAACATTACATGATTGAAAATTGTATTGAAGGCACTAAACTTTGTAAAAATAATATATCTAATGAAGATATTGTTAATATTGTAAAAAATATAAAAAAATTACATGGTGTAAGGTGTGAAAATACCATTGATAAATGTTTAATTCTTGCTAAAATGCATATGGATAATAATATGCTTGATAATAACGAATTTATCATTGACGGGAAAGAAACTGATCCTCAAGAAATATTTAATTATTTAGTTAAAAATAAGGATGTATTTACTAACTGCTCTTTGCTTCATGGTGATTTTAATTTAAAAAATATTATAAAAGGTAATGACGGCAAATATTATTTCACAAATTGGTTTAACTGCATTTATGGCGATTTTTATTACGATTTAGCAACGCTAATGTGGGATTTAGATGGGGAAAATAACAAACAATTATTTGATTTATATGGCGAAAAAGAAGTTAATGGTAAAAGGTTGTTGTTTGCAGACTATTTAAGTAAGTTTTTAAGGATTAATTAAGTTGTATTATTTGGGGCGTAATTGACAATATAGTATATTTTGTGGTATAATATATTGTATACATGGGGGCGTTAGGTTTCGACAGCTTAAAAGGATACATTTATACAGCATGTTGCAGTCGGCTGGGTCTGCATTAAAAACGGCCAAAAAAATAAACGCTAATAACAATAAATTAGCTTACGCTGCTTGCTAATTATTTAGCCAGTGTAATGTTTTAATTTAGTTCTCACGCCTAAATTAAAGCATAATGAGAGTGAGTAAATTTATAAAAAGTGTCTGTATTTTTATATCTTCATTTAACAGAATTTGAACTAGCAGTTTGGTTTGCTAACAGGCTGGTTCTAATTTAAAAAGTAAACTAAACATGTAGAACAATTTGTTATCCTTTAAGTTGGACGGGGTTTCAATACCCCCGCCTCCACCACCATAAAAAACTGAGAATAAAATCTCGGTTTTTTTATTTTATATTGATACCATTAATTTAAACTTGTTGCAAAAAGTGTAAAAATAGTTGTAATATAAATATATGAAAAAAGTGGTTTTAATTAGCGATAGCCATGGCAATAAAAAAGGTATAGAAAAATTATTAAGTCAAAATGATTTTGATTTAATTTTATTTGCTGGCGATGGTTTAAAAGATGTTCAATATGTGAATAAAAATATTATTAAAGTTGCGGGAAATTGTGACTTGTTTTTTGATGAACCCTTAGAAGAAATTGTTTGTATTGAAGGTTTAAATATATTGTTAACGCATGGGCATATCTATAAAGCAAAATATACAAAATTAGGACTTACGAGTGAAGCCTTAAAACGTAATGCAAAGGTGGTGTGCTTTGGGCATACTCATGAAAAGTGTCAAGAAAATATAAATGACGTTTTGCTTTTAAATGCTGGGCCTTTTAAAAATGGCAACTATTTGCAAATGATAATTGATAATGGAGAAATAGTGGCATTAAATTTTTTTATGCTATAAAAGAACATCGCTTAAATACTAGGCTATTGCGTATTACTGATACTGAATTTCAGTCTCAATAATGAAATTTTAAAGCAGAAGACCTTAATCTTATAGCAATATGTTTTAAAAGCAATTGGTAATATTAGACAATTTTTTTGTCTTTTTATATTAATAAATATTTGTACTAAAAAATATTATTTGTTATAATTATTTATATAGTAAACATATTAAGGAGGCGTAAGTTGATTATTTCTAATGCAAAAGATTTTGTTAATGAAAAAAAGAAAAATATAACTAAGTCTCAAATCGCGGGCATTGTTTTATTTGTTTTAGCAACAATAGGATACCTTGGCTTATTTATAGGTTTTTTAGGTTTTTTAAAAAGTTTTATATTGGGCTTGAGTGGCGTTTTAAGTTATGGCCTTTATTTCATATTTTATTTTTTTGCAATAAATTTAGTTCGAAATAAAAAATTTAAATTTACTAATAAGCAAATTGTTTATGCCGTATTTTCACTTTTATCTATACTTGCCATCTTTCATATAGCGTTTTTTGAAAATACTGAAAATTTAAGTTATTTGCAATATTTAGGTTTAACTTATACATCAAAAACGAGTGTTGGTGGTTTATTATTTTCGCTTTTTGTTTATCCAATAGTTCACTACATTAAAAATGTTGGGGCGTATTTAGTTTTTGGAATTCTTTTAGTTGTTTTTGTAGGGCTTTTAATTGATAGTTTTAATAAAGGCGAACAAGTTGTAAAATCTAAAATAAAAACTCAAAATAATGTAAAAGACAAACCAAAAGTTATTTCTATTCCTATTGATTTTGATAGAAGAATGAAAGAAATTAAGCTTGAAAAAGACTTAGAGTTTGAAGAAAACAGAAACAATAACTTAGGTGTAAATGGAGAAATAGAAGAACAACCCCTAACTAGCAAACAAATAGCTATGAAAAAATTGGGGCTTGATGATTTAGATAATAAACGACAGGAGTATTTACAAAGCGTAAGCCAAGGCGATTTTGGTTTTATAAATGGTTATTCTCCATCGTTAGTAAAGGAAAAAGCACAAGATAATAGTTTTACTCAAAAACCAAAAATGATAAATCATGTAAATGGGGAAAATACTCAAGATACTAATAAAAATTACAACGACCTTTCGCGTGAAGAAAAAAATAAAATGTTTTTAGCAGCAACTTTAAATAGGCCTTTTAATGCCAATAAACAAAATGAAGAATTAGAAACAATAAAATCTAACATTGAGGGCGTAAATAATATTCCAAGAACAGGCGTTTTTAATGATTTAAATGAAAAAAGTTCTCCTAAATTTGTTTATGAAGATAGTCCTTTAAAAAAAGAAACAAATCTGCAATTTAGTAAAGACGAAAACGTAGCAAAACTTGATAATAAAGAAAATAAAGCCGATTTATTTGATTTAGACTTAAACACTGCAACTGATTTTGATTTAAAAGAATTAGAACTTCCTGAGAGTTTAAAAGCAAATAATGATAGAAGACGTATCAACCCTAACATTTTAAATTCGGCGCCTGTAATTACAGCAAAAACTGAAAGCGATAGCATAAATAATACCGATTTTAAGCCTAAAGAAAGTTTTGAAAAGAAATTTGAACAAGAAACTATTTCGCAAGAACAAAGGGAATATAATGCTAGTGAAGTTTTGTCTAGCTCTTCTCAAACGGAAATCCAAAAGCCTCAAGTATACGTAAAACCGCCAATGTATATAAGGCCATCTATGGACCTTTTAATAAATACTTCAACTAATCCAGAAGAATATGGTGGGAATTACACACAAAAGGCACAAAATATTGAAGAGCGTCTTTCAAGCTTTAACATAAATGCAAAAGTCAAAAACGTAACTTGTGGACCACAGGTAACTAGGTACGAACTTGAAATGCCACTTGGGGTTAGTGTAAATAAAGTAGTAACTTATCAAAACGATATAGCTGCAAGTGTGGCGTCAAATCATGGTGTAAGAATTGAAGCACCAATTCCAGGTAAAAACGCAGTTGGTGTCGAAGTTCCTAATGATAAAATTGCAACAGTTAGTTTAAAAGAAGTGTTAGATAGCCCTGAATTCTTTACTTCAAAAAGTTTAACAACCTTTGCACTAGGTAAAGCAATTGATGGCTCGCTTAAAGTGTGTGATTTGTCAAGTATGCCTCACGTAGTTGTAGCAGGTTCTACTGGTAGCGGTAAAAGTGTATGCCTAAATTCATTAATTGTATCCATTTTATTTAGGGCAGGTCCAGAGGACGTAAAATTTATTTTAATCGACCCTAAAATGGTTGAATTTAGTTTGTTTAATGGGCTTCCGCACTTAATTCTTCCCAAAGCAATTACTGACGTAGATAAGGCTGTTAACGCTTTAAAATGGGTTGCTGAAGAAATGGATAGACGTTATTTGCAACTATCAGTAAATCAAGTTAAAAAGATTGAAGAATATAACGAACTTCCTGAAATTGTAGAAGGCAAAAAAGCAAAAATGCCATACATTGTAGTAGTTGTTGATGAAGTGGCGGACCTAATGAGCCAAAACAAAAAAGAGGTCGAAAACTATGTTGCTCGTATTGCGGCAAAGGCGCGTGCTGCGGGTATTCACTTGGTTTTAGCAACTCAAAGGCCAAGTGTGGACGTTATTACTGGTACTATTAAAAACAACTTGCCATCTCGTATTGCGTTTGCTGTAACAAGTCAAGTTGATAGTAGAACAATTTTAGATAGGGTAGGCGCCGAAAATTTACTTGGTCGTGGCGACCTATTATATATTAACTCCACAATGAGCGAACCTATGAGGTATCAAGGCTGTTTTGTATCTAACAAAGAAGTAAAAGCAGTATGTGATTTTATTCGTGAAAACAATAAATGTGATTATGACGAAAACATTGCTGCCGAAATTAATAAATCGAAATCTGCGGGTGGAGCAGATGGCTCTTATGACGAAAATTATGAGCTAGACCCATACTTTAAGCATGCATTAAAACTTGTTATTGAAGCGGGTGGAGCATCAACTTCACTACTTCAAAGAAAGTTTAGGTGGGGCTATCAAAGGTCAGCCCGAGTAATTGACCAAATGGAAGAAAAAGGCTATATTGGCGCTGTAGATGGTTCTAAACCAAGGGCGGTATATTTGTCTCTTGAAGACTACTATAAACTTTTTGGAAATGATTAATAGTGAATTAATTTAAAATATGCTTTTAGAAAAAGAATACTTTTGCTAAAAAGTAAGGTAGTTTGCAAAACTGAAAAGAGTAGTTTAATATATAAGGAGCAGGACAAGTCCTGCCACCCCGCGCGTAGCGGAAATGGGAAATAAAAATGACAAAAGAAAAATTATTAAAAAAGAAAATTGCAATCGTCACAATGGGTTGCGATAAAAACACTGTTGATAGTGAACGTATTGCATTTAAACTTAAGGACGCTGGCTTTGAAATTATTGGAGACGTTACTAACGCGCATATTGTTATTATTAATACCTGTGCATTTTTGCAAAGCGCGAGAGAAGAAAATATTAACAAAATTTTAGAAATAGCATCTTTAAAAGAGCAAAATTTAGAAAAAATTATTGTATGTGGATGCCTTCCTCAAAAACATTATGATGAAATTGTTAAAGCGCTTCCGGAGGTTGATTTATTTTTAAAACTGGTTGAAAATAAACATATCGTTCAAAAAATTTTTGACCTTTATAAATGTAAAGATATTTTAAAACTTAACGGAAGGGCACCTAATAGATTGCTTTCTACACCAAACCATTATGCCTACTTTAAAATTGCAGATGGGTGTAATAATTTTTGCGCATTTTGTACTATTCCGCTATTTAGGGGTAGGTACAATTCAACACCAATTTCCTCTCTTTTAGAAGAAGCTGAGTGTTTAGCAAAAACAGGCACTAAAGAACTTATTTTGGTGGCGCAGGACGTTACTAAATATGGTAAAGATTTAGAAAGCGGTGAAAACTTAGTTAGTTTAATTCAGGGTCTTTCAAAAATCAAGGGCATAGAGTGGATACGTCTTCACTATTGCTATCCAAGTTTAATAACAAAAGAACTTTTAAAAGAAATAGATACAAATCCAAAAGTGTGCAAGTATTTAGATATTCCTTTTCAACACGTTTCAACTAATATATTAAAAGGCATGAATAGGCGAGACACTTTTGAAAGCATTAAAAAAGTTTTATCTGATATTAAAAAACTTAAAAACCCTATTGCAATTCGCTCTACCTTTATGTGCGGTTTCCCCGGCGAAACAAGGCGTGATTTTAAAATTTTAAAAGAGTTTTTAAAGGAGCAAAAACTATATAATGTTGGCTTTTTTGCTTTCTCTAGGGAAGAGGGCACAAGGGCATACTCCTACAAAAAACAAGTGCCACAATTT
Organism: Clostridia bacterium; assembly: GCA_045655985.1. Taxonomy (GTDB): domain Bacteria; phylum Bacillota; class Clostridia; order Christensenellales; family UBA1242; genus JAZOQJ01. The sequence continues at coordinate 6,676 of JAZOQJ010000093.1, forward strand.
ATAAAAAATAAAAGAGTTAAAACTTTGCAAAAAATTCAAGCCCAAATTATGCTAGAAAACCAACAACAATTTATTGGTAAAGTTGTTGATGTAATAGTTGATTTTAACGAAATTGAAAACTCATTTGTTGGTAGAACCGCGTACCAGTCACCTGGCGTAGATACCCTAGTTCACTTTTTAGGTAAACCAGACCTTAAAAACGGCGAAATTGTAAGGGTTAAAATAACAGGTGTTACTGATAACTTTGACCTTTATGGCGAGCAGGAAATACCTGTAAAAAAATGCACAAAAAAACAAACAACTACAAA
>JAZOQJ010000094.1:0-9693 GCA_045655985.1 Clostridia bacterium
AAAAAAAGTCCTTAAATAAATATTTAAGTTTTTAAAAAAGATAATTTAATTCTTAAATTTATTACTTGAAATTTTAATTTGATAGTGATATAATACATTTATTATTTTTTAGGAGAATTGTTATGAATCCTTATGATTTTAAGAAAATAGAAAAAAAATGGAAGGAGTATTGGGAAAAAAACAATACCTTTAAAACAGACGAATGGGATTTTTCAAAACCTAAATTTTACGCGTTAGATATGTTTCCGTATCCATCAGGCTCTGGTTTACACGTAGGCCACCCTGAAGGCTATACAGCAACTGATATTGTCAGCCGTATGAAACGTATGCAAGGTTTTAATGTTTTACACCCTATGGGTTACGACTCGTTTGGTCTTCCGGCGGAACAATATGCTATTGACACAGGTAATAATCCCGTAATTTTTACTGAAAAAAATATTGATATTTTCACTGACCAACTTAAAAATATTGGCTTAAGTTATGACTGGGATAAAGAAATAAGGACAAGCGACCCAAGTTTTTATAAATGGACTCAGTGGATTTTTAAACAAATGTATAAGGATGGCTTAGCTAAATGCGTAGATATGCCTGTAAACTGGTGTGAAGAACTAGGTTGCGTTTTAGCAAATGACGAAATAGTTGACGGCAAAAGCGAACGTGGTGGTTATCCTGTTGTTAAAAAAAATATGCGTCAATGGGTTATTGACATGCCTAAGTACGCCGAAAAATTACTTGACGGGTTAAACGAAATTGATTGGCCAGAATCTACAAAAGCAATGCAAAGAAATCGTATTGGAAAATCAACAGGTGTTGAAGTTGATTTTGAAATTGTTGGTGGTGGTAAATTTTCAATTTTCACAACTTGTATTGAAACTATTTACGGCATTACCTTTATGGTTGTTGCCCCTGATAGCAAGCTTGTTGAAGAATTAAAACCAAGGATTGAAAACTGGGACGAAGTTAATAAATATCGTGAAGAGACTTTAAAATTAAGCGATTTGGATAGGACTGAACTTAATAAAGGAAAGTCGGGTGTACAACTTAAAGGCATTTACGCAATTAACCCAGTAAATAACAAACAAGTACCTGTATTTGCAGGCGACTTTGTATTGGCAAGTTACGGTACAGGCGCTGTTATGGCAGTACCTAGTCACGACCAACGTGATTTTGAATATGCTACAGTTCACTCTATTCCTATGATACAAGTAATTGATGGACGTGATACAAAAAATTGCGCGTTTGAAAAGCAAGATTATTTAGGAAACAATTGCAAACTTATTAATAGTGAAGAATTTACTGGAATGATTGTTGAAGACGCAAAAAAAGCGATTGCAGAAAAATTAATTTCTCAAAATATTGCAAGATATAAAGTTAATTATAAATTGCGTGAATGGATTTTTGCTCGTCAAAGATATTGGGGTGAGCCTGTCCCTGTTGTTCATTTTGAAGATGGCACAACTGCTGCACTTGATGATAGTGATTTACCTTTGGTTTTACCTGTTTTAAATGACTACAAGCCAGCAAAAGACGGAAGCAGTCCTCTTGCTAAAAACACCGAGTGGGTTAACATTAGTGTAAATGGAAAACCCGCAAAACGCGAAACTAATACAATGCCAGGAAGCGCAGGTTCTAGTTGGTACTTTTTAAGGTATATAGACCCTCATAATGATAAAGAATTTGCAAATCAAGAACTTTTAAAACATTGGATGCCTGTAGATTTATATGTTGGCGGACCTGAACACGCAGTGGGCCACTTAATGTATTCTCGTATGTGGAACAACTATTTGTATGACAAAGGCTTAGTTCCTGTTAAGGAGCCATTTAAAAAACTTGTTCATCAAGGCATGATTTTAGGTGCAAATGGTATAAAAATGGGTAAAAGATATCCTGAATTTGTTGTTAACCCAAATGACGTTATCAATAATTATGGCGCGGATACTTTAAGGCTTTATGAAATGTTTATGGGACCTTTAGAGGAAAGCAAGCCATGGGATTATAATGGAGTTGTTGCTTCTAAAAAATTCTTGGATAGAGTATATCGTTTGTATCAAGAAAAAAATATTGTTGACACTGAAAATAAAAATTTAGAAAAAATTTATCATGAAACAGTTAAAAAAGTTACACATGATTATGAAACTTTAAACTTTAATACAGCCATTTCACAAATGATGATATTTATGAACGCGGTAAGTAAAGAAGAAAATTATCCTAAAGAATACGCTGAAGGTTTTGTTAAACTACTAAACCCAATCTGCCCATACATTACTGAAGAATTATGGGAGCAATTAGGCCACAACAACACAATAGCATATGAAAACTGGCCAACATTTGACGCAAGTAAAATGGTTGAAGACACAATTGAAATACCTGTTCAAATAAACGGCAAGTTAAGGAAAACTATCTCTGTTGCAAAGGAAGCTAGCGAAGAAGAAGTTTTACAAATTGCACAAAGCGAGGCTAGTGACTATTTAAACGGCATGACAATTATTAAGCGTGTTTACGTAAAAGGCAGAATTGTTAACTTTGTTGTAAAACAATAACAAAAAAACTACTCTATTTTAGGGTAGTTTTTTATTGAAAATTTTAAAACTTATTGATATAATTAGTTACAGGAGAAAATAAACATGAAAAAATTAGTTGTCGATTTAGATTATGTTATTTGCATTAATGAAATTATTGAGAGCCTAAACGAGTTTTTTGGAAGTGATTACACTAAAGATAATTTTCCAACATATAGGTTTGAAGATACCTACAAAGATGAAGAAAAAATACACGAATTTAAGAAACTTCATGAAAACTCAAATTTTTATAAAAACCCAACCCTTTTAACCGATGCTAAAAAGGTATTAAAACAACTATCAAAATACTATGAAGTTTTTATTTGCACCGCGTTTTATTGGACTGGTTATCCAGAAAACTCAAAAAGCGAAGTTATTTCAAAATTTGATTTTATTTTAAAAACGTTTGATTTTATAAATCCTAAAAATATAATATTTGCAAGTAATAAAACTGTAATAGCTGCAGACATTATGATTGACGACAATTTTGAAAACCTTAAAAATAATTCAAAAGTAAAACTTTTATATAATTCTTTATATAACAAAGACATACCAAATAATATACTTGAAAAAGAAAATATAACCCGTGTAAACAATTGGCAAGAAGTTAAAAATTTACTTATGAAAATAAAATAAACTTATCACTATTTTACTTACACTTAAGCGCGTTATTGATACTATATCTCGATAAAAAAAGCACCAACGTTTTGGTGCTTTTTTAGTTAATACTCTTCAGTTCTTCCTAAAAGAAAATCTACGCTAGTATTGAAAAATTTTGCGAACTCTATCAAATTTACCATTTTAGGTGTTTTGCCTTTTCGCCAATTATAAATAGAATTTCTATTAATGTTTATTTTATTACAAACATTATAATTGTTTGTATTGTTTAATTTTAACAAAAACAAATAATTATCTATAAACTTTTTATTAGTAATTACCAATTTGATAGTATCCACCTCTGTTAAACCTAATAAATAATTAATAGAACATTTAAAAAATTCACTTAACTTAATTGCACAATTAACATCAGGTATAGAATTATGTTCGAAATAGAAATATAAAGAACCTAGTTTAATGCCAGTTTTTTCCGCTAAATCTTTAATATCTATGTTATTTTCAATCATCAAGTCTTTTAAAACTTCAACAAATCTCATGACTTCTCCCATTTTTTTTACAAAATTCGCTAATTTTCTTCGAATTTCTACAATAATTGTAAAAAAATATTTGTATATCATGTTGATTTTCATAGGTTATTAGCAGTATAATAATTACAGCAAGTTAACTTGCAAAAATATTAACAGGAGGTAATGCAAATGACTCAACGTTTTTTACTAGATTTAATTAAATCTTGCATGAAACTTGAAATAGCCAATGTTATTGATATTAACGATGATAATATTATTGTCTTTTTAGTTGATAATACAGTGGCTAAAATTTCAATTAAAAAAATAGCTAAAAGCAATACATAGTTTTAGCTGATATTTATAAAATAAAAAAATAATTAAGGAAGGTGACGCATTATGTCTAAAAATAAATATGTTATAGACCACGACTATGGCTATGGTCTTAACGTAAACCCTAAAAAAATTAATAAACTTTATTTAAGAACTATTAATGATTTAAAACTTTATGTGAAAGATATAATTTATAAAAATATCATTGAAAATAAAAATCTAAAACTTAAGGATATTACAAATAGTATTTCTATTGAAAAAATTGATTATCATGTAGACTACTTAGGTTAAAAAAGCCACATTGATGTGGTTTTTTTTCTTTTTCAGTTTGCAAGTAATTATATAGCATTGACAATGATTATTGATACTTTGTCTCACCGCGCTTTACCAGCATGCCCCTAAGTTCCAAAATTTTGTTTTCATAATTCTTTATTTCGCATTTTAGTTTTTTATTTTCTTCAAAAATACTTACTGCAGTTTGTTTTAATTCTTCCAAATCCTTAACAGTTTTTATATCAAGTTTTGGCAATTTATTATTTTGTACATTAACGTTTTTATTTAAATTTTTTAATTTTTGCTCAGTGTTTTTTTCAACTAGTTTTATAAACCCTTTAAAAAGAGTTTCTATTTCCTCATCTGTTAAAACCGAATTTTGATTATTTAAAGTTAAAATATTATCCATACACTTTACCCCTTTAATTTTATAAAATAATTATTGCCTTACTTTTTTAAAATTAGCCCCGCAAAAAACCTAAAAATTTGTCAAAAAAAAAGGAAGGCAAACGCCATCCTAAAACATTTTCAATATTATCCTTTAAAAGTCACATAGCCTGCAACTAAAGCTCCTAAAATTGAGCTAATTGCTGCAAGAATTGAGCCCACTGCAAGAGTCATAGTATAAAACGAACTAATAATTTCCTCACAAACTATAAATGATGGTACCATAAATAGTAAAACCGCACCAACTACAAAGCATAAAACAGATAAAAAGTTTGCAAGTTTATTTTTTAAAAGCAGCAATACGCCAGCAACTACAGGTAATATAAATGCAACTAAATTTAAAATACTAAATGCTGAAAGTGTGGTATCTACCATTATTTTTTTTGTTACACCAAAAATAGCTTCATAACCTGTAATTGTTGTAATTAGTTCGTCACCAATGGAGTATTTTACGCAACCTAAAAATGCAAAAATAAGCGATAGTACCCCTAATACAAAGCCTGCTCCTTTTAAAATAATTGATAAACTGTTTAATTTTTTCTTTTTAGCCATATTTTCCTCCTTAATAAGATTATACATAAATATTTTATAAAAGAGTGAAAAAGAAGTCAAATAATTTTATTTAAAACCATTAAAAAAACGCTTAAAGCGTTTTTATTAACCTCCAATTGAAGCAGGAGCGCCAACACCTATATTATTAGTGTATAATGAGGTCGATAAGTTTTCACAAGAAATTTGTGCAATAGAAATTTCGTATGCTGTTTTAGTTTCTACTGTATTTTCATCAATCTTTTTTTGATACTCACGTGATTGTATTCTTCCTATAATATTAACTTTTTCACCCACCTCTAAATTTTTTACAAATCGAGCATTTCTACCCCACGCGATACATGGAAGGTAGTCCGATTTATTATATGCGCGATTAACTGCAATTAAAACGTCACAAATTTCACGTTTAAAAGGTGTTACCCTAAACACGCTAGGCTTGCAAATATAACCTGTAAGTTCTATGGTATTTGGATTTTCTTGCTCGTCTAAAGAAGCCACTTCTCTTGCAAAAACGTTAAGTATTAATTTTGACCTATTGTTTTGTTGCGAATTATAACTTCTATATTGCCCACGAATAGCAACCTCATAGCCTTCCTTAAAATTATTATTAGCAAGTAATTTTTCAGATACTATTACAGGAATAATATCGTTTGCCTCAGATAACCTTTTTACCTCAAAATTGATTTCGTAAAATTTCTCTTCACAAACTTCGTGGCTAAAAATAGGTGCGCTTACAACTTTTCCCCTTAAATAAACCTTATTGTTGTTCATTTGTTCATAATTCATAAATATTTCTCCTAATTTCTATTGCAATAATTTTTTATTTTAAATAATCACTTCGCTTTGCATGCCATTGTTATCAGTCTTTCCATTTTCATAAACAAGTTCGCCAACAGGACAAATTTTATATCCTTGTTTTTGTAGCCTATCAAAAACAAGCGGTAGTGCATCTAATATATGGTCGCTGTTATTATGACATAAAATAATAGAGCCCGATTTAACACTATTTAACACTCTTTTACAAATTTCTCCGCCCGAAAGACCCTTCCAATCAAGCGTATCAACATCCCATTGTATAGTAGTTAAATTTAAACTCTCTGCAACAGTTATAAGAGTATCGTTATAAGCTCCATAAGGGGCTCTAAATAGTCTGCAATCAACATTTGTTGTGTTTTTAATTATTTGAGTACTTGTAACAAGTTCTTCCTTAATTTGACCAGAAGATAAAGTCGTCATATCAGGATGAGTGTTTGAATGAGTACCAATTTCAAAACCATTGTCGGCTATTTTTTTTGCGATTTCAGGATAATCTTCCACCCAAAAGCCAACTAAAAAAAATGTTGCATTTACGTTATACTGTTTGCAAATGTCCATAATTTTTTCGGTTTTATCAGCACCCCACGCGGCATCAAAAGAAATAGCCACTTTCTTTTCCTCTGTGTTAACATAATAAACAGGCACTTTTCGCGCTGCGGTTGAATATCCAAAAAACACCTGCGAGGCATTTGCTCCGTTAAAATTAACACATAATAAAACCAAAACTAAAATGAGTAATAACACAAATCGAAATGATTTAAGTTTTATACAATAAAATCGCATAAAAACCTGCCTATATTATAAATATTTGTTTCACAAATGTGAATGGGATTTTTTGTCGAGCAAAAACTTATATTGTCAAAAAATGTAATACAAAATATAAATTTAATAATCAACTAAAATATTTTATAAAGTAGTATTTTAAAATATGAAAAATTTAGAAAATTTTCGTATATAATTTATAATATAAAAAAGTTATTATCTAATTTAATTGACAAAAATTATTCATTATACTAAAATACTATTGACTTTTAATTTACCGTTATGGAGGACCTATATAATGGAAAAAACTTATAAAATAACAAAACTTGTAGTTTGTATAATACTTTTATGCACAACTTTTGCAACAGCTTTGTATTTTGCAATAATACCGTTTGTAAAAGTTGATACTAATTTTAATTTTACAACGCCTGATTATATTGAGGTAAGGATTGGTAATAATTATAAGCATTATAATAGCGATAGTGAAACTTTTGCTGAACTTTTAAACCTTTATAACAACTCATTTAAAACCACTAAAAAGGAAGTTGTTTTTGGACAAGAGGTTATTAATAAAACCGAATTTTTAACAACTAACACAAACATTAATTATTCTAATGGAACTTATTTAGTTTTGGGTTATGATGGCGAAAACGAAACTAAAACAATTGGCAAAACAAATCTTGAATATAATAGGATTATTGTTTTAATAAATAATAATGAAAACATGGTTAAATCAACTGCATATATAATGGATATTGAAAAACCTCTTCATGCAAGTTTTAAGTTTGTATCATACATGAAAGGTTCAAACCTTTACGAATATATGAATGATTTATTTTAATGATTATTTGTAATAAAAAAAAGTGAACTTTCGTTCACTTTTTTTTAATCATCTTCTTCATCATCCAAATCATCTAAATCGTCCAAATCATCATCAAAATCATCCAAATCGTCATCATCATCGTCGTCATCATCATCGTCATCATCGTCGCCTTCAGAATAATCATCGTCTATATCATCATCGTCATCAGATGGCGCCATAATTTCAATATCATCAAGGTCATCTTCATCGCCGTCCACAATACTACTCATTTCACCGATATCATCTTCTTCAGTTTGAGTATCATCGTTTTCGACATAGCTTCTCCAGTTTTCATTTTCATCATTTTCACCAAGTAAGCTATCTTCCATTTCTTTTTCACGTTGACACATAACACACATGTCTTCATCTTCTGAAATATAGTTAGTTTTACAAACAGGGCAAATATATTGCTCAAGTTCTTCAAGATCCGCAAAACCAGAACCTTTTTTGTCAAGTTCCTTTTTACAAACATCACATAATTTCTTTTTAGAATCAATATAATTTAATTCACATCTAGGACACTTAATGTATTTAATTGCTTTCATAAAAATTCCTTTGTTTTTATAATAGTTTTAAGTATATAAATTATATGTTTTTAATTATTATGAATTTTATACATAGAATTGATACACCTATTAAAACGTTTACTATTATATTGATAAAATAATAATTTGTCTACAAAAAATCAAAAGTTTTTAGAAAATATTTATTTTTTATAAAATAACTTCAAAACATCAATTCCACTATTCATTTTTTGTCTAAGTAAATTCTTTAATTTATTCGCCGTTACCAATTAAATCGCCACTATCATCGCCTTCAAACTCAACTCCAACAAATTTGTTTAATTTACGCTGAATTGTTTGAGATTTTTTAGTTGCGCTTTCTAACGAATTTCCGGCTTCATCTATTTTCTTTTGCGTTTTTGATAAAAGTTCAACAAACGTTACAAATTCTTTTTTAAATATTGATAATGCATTCCAAATATCTGCACTTTGTTTTTCAATTGCCAAAGTTTTAAAGCCCATTTGTAAACTGTTAAGTAGCGCACTAAAGGTTGTAGGTCCACAAATAATAATTCTATAATCTCTTTGTAAAGACTCAATTAATCCAACATTTTTAAGAACTTCTGAATACAAGCCCTCAGTTGCAAGATATAAAACGCCGAATTCGGTAGTTTGAGGCACATTAATATATTTTTCGTGTATTTTCTTAGCCTCGTCCTTAACGCGTCTTTCTAGCGCCTTTCTGCACGCCTCAACAACTATAACATCTCCTTTTTCTTCCGCATCTACCAACCTGTTATAATCTTCAATAGGGAATTTTGAGTCAATAGGCAAAATGACCGACTCATTGTTTTTTCCGGGCATAAATATTGCAAAATCCACTCTTTCTAAACTATTATTAATTTGAACTTGCTCTGCATATTGATTAGGCGCAAGCATTTGCTCTATTAAAGCACCTAGTTGCACTTCGCCAAACGTACCTCTTGTTTTTACATTTGTTAAAACCTTTTTTAAATCGCCTACACCGCTTGCAAGGTTTTTCATTTCGCCTAAACCACTTTGAACACTTTCCAGCCTTTCAGAGATTAGTGAAAAACTTTCATTTAATCTTCGTTCTAAACTCTGATTTAATTTTTCGTCAACCGTAATTCGCATATCCTCAAGTTTCTTTTCGTTTTGTTCCAACATTCTATTTAATAAAGTTTGAACGCCTAATATAAGTTTATCCATCTTCTCTTCATTAGAATGTATTAATTCATTTAATTTAGTTTGAACAATTTCCAAGTCTTTTTTTTGCAAATTAGTTAGGTGGTCTACACTCTCAATAACATTGCCATTGTAAGATTTTAAGAGCTTTAATTGAGAATCTTCAAGTTGTGAAATCATAATCCTTTGACTCTCAAATAAACCTTTAATATTTTCTTGTAAAACTTCCAATTTTGATGTATCAACACCACCACTTATTGATA
>JAZOQJ010000095.1:0-9659 GCA_045655985.1 Clostridia bacterium
AGTTTTTTGATTTCTTGCCATAGTTTTCACCTCCTATAAATTGTAAAGAAATAACAAAAATTTTCAAATATTAATTTTAAAAACCCAACTAATATAGCAACAAATTATTATTTAAATTTTTAAAACCTTTATTTAACTAAATTTATTTTTCCTTACGCTTATAGTTTATGGATTAGGCAATGTATCATACAAAAAAATTAAATGTTACCATTGGAAATATTTAGGAACAATTATAAAAAACCTTTGCGCATTTTATCTATGGCTTCTTTTTCAAGTCTACTTACTTGAGCTTGGCTTATGCCAATATGCTCGCTAACTTCCATTTGTGTTTTACCTAAGTAATACCTTAAAAGCAAAATATGGCGTTCTCTTTCGTCTAGCTTTTTTAAAGCATCCTTAAGAGCAAAGTCTTCAATCCATTCATCTTGATTGTTTTTAGAATCTGCTATTTGGTCCATAACCCTCACAGTTTCACTGCCATCATTGTATACCGGTTCGTGCATTGAAACAGGCTCACTTATAGCGTCAAGTGCGTACGCGACTTCACTGGTTTTCATTTGAAGTAAGTTCGCGATTTCCTCTAAAGTTGGCTCTTCATGGTCTTTTTCTTTTGAAAGCTTGTCCCGTGCGAGTAGTATTTTATACGCAGTGTCCCGTATGGACCTACTAACCCGAACTGCAGTCCCATCACGTAAAAAACGCCTTATTTCGCCAATAATCATAGGCACGGCATATGTTGAAAATTTCACATTTAACGAAAGGTCAAAATTATTTATTGCCTTTAAAAGTCCCACGCAACCCACTTGGAATAAATCATCCGGATTTTCTTTTCTGCCCATATAGCGCTGTATTACGGATAGCACAAGCCTTAAATTTGCATTAATAAACTCATTTCTTGCGTTTTCGTCCCCATTTTTTAATTTCACTAAAAGTTCCTGCATTTCTTTTTCTTTAAGTTTAGGTAAGGTAGAAGTGTCAATCGAGCATATTGTTACTTTATTTGCCAATTTGTTTTACCTCCTTGTGTGCTAAGATATATTTGGCAAATTTTGTAAAAATATTCGAACTAAAAAAAGAACGACAATTTTTGCCATTCTTTTTAAAATTTTAATTATAAAGCCTTTCCAATTTCTTTTTTTAGTTTACTTAAAACTTTTTTTTCAATACGGGAAATATAACTTTGGCTGATGCCTAGCATATCCGCTACTTCTTTTTGAGTTTTTTCTTCGTTTTTACCTAAACCATACCTTAAAAACATAATTTGTTTTTCTCTTGCACCAAGTTTTTTTAAAGATGAGTATAATAATCTTTTTTCGACGCTGTTTTCAAGATTTTCGGTTATTTCGTCTTTGTCGCAAACAATTATATCGGCAAGTACTAAATCATTGCCATCTGAATCACTTGTAAGGGGTTCGTCTAAACTGACTTCGTTTTTAAGTTTTGCAGTTTTTCTTAAATGCATTAAAATTTCATTTTCTATACAACGGCTGGCAAAAGTTGCAAGTTTAATGTTTTTTTCCAAATTAAAACTTTCTATTGCTTTTATTAAACCTACACTTCCAATAGATATTAAATCTTCTAAATCGTTGTCAGTATTTTCAAACTTTTTAGATATATATACAACAAGCCTTAAATTATGTTCTATTAATGAGGCTTTTGCGTTTTCATCTCCTTGCTCACTTTTTAAAATAAGTTCTAATTCTTCCTCACTTTCAAGTGGACTAGGCAAGGCGTCGTTTCCACATAAAAATAAAAGAGTCTCGCCTGATAAATCTAAGTTAAACTTATCAAGTATTTTGGTGATAATTTTTTTAATTAATGAAGGGAATGGTAATTTCATAAAAAAGGCTCCTTAAAACAAAAGTGGGTTTAGTAAACAAGAAGTGGGTAATTGTAAATTAAATTTTTTTAAAGTTATGGCACATGGTATATTAAAAATTGTTTTCTTTTCATCTATTTGTATTTTTGGAAGTGTGAATACAACTAGTTCTGAATAAGTATTATTTATGTTTTTGATTTTTAAAATATGAGTGTTTTTCATGGATAAATTATTAATTTTTTTTAAAAGTACTTCGCTTAAACTTTCGTTGGGGTAAAGTTTTAAAAAAGTTAAGGAGTCTATTAAAATAACAGGTTCGTTATTGTCAGTTAGTAAATTTCCGCTATCTAAAAAAGCTTGTGCTTTTAATGATGCGCTTTCTGAAAAAAGTGTTACTGTATATTCAAATTTTGTTGCAGTTTTGCGCTTGTAAATTTTTTTTGAAATTAAAACAATTAAATAAAACGCTAAAATGGACAAAACAAGCACATAAAAATAAGGCAAATTAAGTTGTTTGTTGTTAAATTGGCTTATACTGTTTTGAGCCATTAAACTAATTCCTCCAAACATAAAAGTGGAAAGTAAAAAACTCAAAAAAACACTTATAACCTGTTTAATTTTAAAAGTGGGGCTTATTATAATGCACATTAATATAGAGAGTATTATTTTTAGTAATATACTATAAACTGAGTAAATTAATGGTGCAATTAAACTTATTACACTTCCTAAAATTGCTGCTAAAATAATATTTATTTTTTTTGTTTTATAATTATAAATTTTAAGAGAAAGCTTTAATAGCAAATAATCTATTATAAAGTTTTGCAAAAAGCTCTGCTCAACATAAATAGTCATGGCTTAAGTATAAATTATATTTTGTTGCACAAATCATTATTTATTGTATAAAATTTTGTTTTTTTGTAAATAAAAAAAAACTTCAAAACTGAAGTTATTTTTGATTATAAGTTTTATTCATTACCTTTAAAATAGTTTCAAAACTATCGTCTTTTGCTGATTTATTATTATGAAGTTGTCCACATTTTGTGCACTTGTAGTGAATTGTATAGGTGTCGTTTTTATATGTTATATCATATGGCATAAGCAAGCCCCGACAAGTATTACTCCTATCTCCAGGAAAAATATCAACATGAATAGAGCATAGGCAATATGGGCAGTGGTCGCGTGAGGAATAGCCTAAAGGTGATACTTCTTTTTTACAATGCTCACAAATAAAACCACTGTCATTTTTACTAAATTGTTTCATAAAAAATATCCTTTATTTTTTTGTTAGTGTACATTAAAAAGTTTTATATTGTCAATAAAAAATATTTTTTTTGAAAAAAGGTATTGAATAGCTTAGTATGATTTGTTATAATTAAATAGGTTTTGTAAAGGGGAAGTTTATATATGATTAATAATTTTACAACATTTGAAACTGCTAAATCTTTTTTAAGTGGCAGTGAGTATGCTCTTTTATCATTTGAGGAGGATACCACCATTACACTTGCAGCTCAAGTACTTGCTCAAAAAAGGAATGTTAAGTTAAAAAGTTACGTGCCACATAATTTTTATGTAAAAGTAATGTATAATAGGGCTATAGTTTCGGCAAAACTATTTTTTACTGATAAACAATTAGTGCTTGATTTTGGCGAGGCTGAGGAAATCTTTACTGAAAAATGGCAAACATTTGTATATTATTCTTTACAAAAAAAGGAAAGTATTGATTATCTTAGGTATTTAGAAAGTGAAATGATTGATGAATTTAAGGAAATTGATAAAACTTATTTAGATTTAATTAGTGAAAATCCTGAAAAGGAAGAAGATTATGTTGAAATGCATGATAGGGTTTTAAAAGATAGGACCATTGAATTTAGATATTTAAAAGAGCTTGAAAGGGAAGCAGGTATTACTTACAAAGGGTATGACCCATTCCACCACCCATTTTTTAATCCTGAACAAAAAAAGCCCGAAAGGCTTATTGATATAGTCCTAAGGCGTAATGAACTGGTTAGAAATCAAAGGGCAATTTTAGAAGCAGAAGAGGAGCGTTAAACACTCCTCTTTTTTGTTTTATTAAAATTAACATTTATGTGTACATGATTTTGCATTTATACAATATTTACACTTATTTTTCTTTTTAAAGAATTTTACAACAAATAGGATGCTTAATAAAAATATAGTAAATGCTAAAAGGCTAATAAGGCAGGAAATAATGCCGAAATTAAAATAACATAAACTTATTCTGTAAACAATAAATGCTAAAATATAAGCAATAACAAATTCGAGTAAACATGCAAAAATTGTCCATTTTGTACCAATTTCTTTTTTTAATACTGCCATTGTTGAAATACATGGCAAATATAAACTTGAAAAAACTAAAAATGATAGACTAGCGGCAGGAGATAAATATATAGCACTTTGAACGTATGTTAATGATTTTGATAAGCCTTGAGTATCTACTATATTTTCGCTACTATTTATTATTTTTAGGGAAGACACTATAATTTCCTTTGCAACAATTCCGCAAATTAGCGCGCTGACAATACCTGCGCTATTTAAACCTAGGGGTTTAAAAATAAATGCAAAAAGTTTGCCTAATACATTTAATATGCTTTCTCCATTATTATTTGTAATATATTTTAAAGTAAATGTACAGTTTTGGCATATCCAAATCATGCACGAAAAACTAACAATAACACTCATAACCCTTATTAAAAAGTTTTTAGCGTCTTTTAAAGCAAGTTTTGAAATTAAAATAAACGAAGGCTTGCGTATTGGCGGAAATTCTAAAATAAAGTTATTAGTTTTGCTTGGAAGCAATGTTTTTTCCAAAATAAAACTAACAATAATAGCAATTAGCACGCCTAATAAATAAATCAAAAAAATAATTAAAAAGTTATATTTATTAAAATAAGCTCCACAAACAACTAAGTATAAAGGAAGTTTTGCAGCGCATGAAATATATGGAGTTAGCATTGCTGTTTTTATTTTACTATTTTTATCTTCTAATGTGCGCGCGCTTAAAGTTGCTGATGTAGAACAACCAAAACCCATTAAAAGAGCAAAAACACTTTTACCCGAAAGTCCTATTTTTTCAAAAATATCTTCAGTGCAAAAAGCAAGGCGAGACATATATCCGGTTTGCTCTAAAATATTAAGAGCCGATGTCAACATAACAACTTGCGGTAAAAATGACAATACGCTTAATGCTCCGCCAATAAGGCCTTCAGCAATTAAATTTATAACAAATTCGTTTACAGTTATATTTTTAAATAATGCTAAAATGCGGCTAAAAAAAACAGTGTTTACTAATAAAGTAAATAACTCGCTAATAAATTTGCCTGGGCCCATAAAAATAAAATAAAAAATAAGCGCAATAATACATAAAAATATAGGAATACTTAAATATTTATTCAGTAATATTTTATCAAGCCGACTTAAGCCATAAATGGTTTTATTTTCATTTTTGACACATATTGCACAAGTGTCTTCTATTAACTTATATTTGTTTTGTGAAAAAACGCTTAAAGTGTCGTGATTTTTTATAAAGGATTGTAAATTTAAAAGCGCCGATTCATCTAAATTTAATTCATTTATAATTAAGGTGTTGTTTTCTAAAACACATTTTAAAAGGTAATTAGGCTTAACAAAATATTTTTGACTTAAATTTTCCAAATTTTTTTGAGGTATTATTTTTGATAGTTCATTTTTATATAAATTTACAATTTTTAAATAAGATTTATAAGCCCTTTGCGTACTTTTGTTGTGTTTTATATATTCTATTGCATCTACTAACATTTTTTGTGTTTCGCGTTTGTTTTTGGCATTAATTAAAAATACTTTAATTTTTAACTCTTCTTCAAGCTTTTTCGTATAAATCGCAATACCGTTTTTTTGCAATTCATTTTTGTAATTTATTATTAAAATAGGATTAATTCCTTTTTCTAATAAATCAAAAGTTAAATATAAATTGCGTTTTAAATTGTTGCCATCAACTATGTTAAAAACAATAGTATTGTTTAATAATAAATATTTTTGCGTAACCTCTTCTTCAAAACTAAAACTATTTAATGAATATGTTCCTGGAAGGTCAACAATGGTTAGTTTTTCACCATTAAAAAGAAAAGAGTATTCTTTATTATCTACAGTTACTCCATGCCAATTGCCTACGTGCTCACTTAAATTAGTAAGGCTGTTAAAAAGTGTGGTTTTTCCTGTGTTTGGGTTTCCTACTAACGCTATTTTTTGCATACATAAACATCCTTTAAGGTGGAACTTTTAATAGCAATTACGCTATCTTGCACTTTAAGTAAAAAAGTTTTTTTTAAACTCGAAATAGCTAGCACTTTAACTTTAGAACCACAAATAAAACCCAAGGCAAGTAGCCTACTTTTTAAATTTAAATCGCAATTTATGCTTTTTATAATCCCTTCTTCAAATAAATTTAACTCAGTTATATTTTTCATAAAAAAATCCCCATATAAACTTAAAGTAATATATTAGGGATTTTTAAATTTAATATCAAATTTTACATATTTTGAATTAGTGTTAAATATTCTTCAGGTCTTTCAAAATTATAAAAGAAACTTGCAAACCTTATGTAGGCTATTTTATCAATATTTTTTAAATTTCTTAAAATGTAGTTACCAATTTGTTTGCTAGTTACTTTTCGCGTTACGTTGGAGTTAAAATAGTTGTTGCAATCACTGATAATTTCTTCAATAATAGAACTATCAAAATGCCTATGTTTAAAAACATTATTAAGTGAACGTCTAATTTTGTCAGGATTATATTCTTCCACTGCGCCATTATTTTTTTCAACTAATAATCCACTTTTTTCAATAATTTCATGAGTTGTAAACCTTTTTTTACAAACCAAACATTCTCTTCTTCTACGTATTCCGCTTTCGGTAGGGCGTGAGTCCAAGACCTTACTATCTTCATTTCCACAATATATACATTGCATAACTTGTTCCTCCATATATATAGTAGCATTATGTATATTATTTTGCAAATAAATTTTAATTTGCAATAAATTTATTATGTTTTCATATATATTTTATATGGAAACTACATTAGGGGAACTTAAAAGCAAAGAAGTAATTAATATTATTGATGGTGCAAGGCTGGGCAGGGTTGGCGATCTTGTTTTTGACCTTCCATCTGGCAGAATTAATGGATTTATTGTTCCGGGACGCTCTTCTTTTTTGGGATTAATAAAAAACACAAATAACAGTATTTATATACCCTTTAATCAAATTTGTAAAATTGGTGAAGATGTCATACTTGTTGAGCTTTATATTACAAGTGCAAAAGTTAAAACCTTAAAGCAAAGCAACACAATTAATTTAAACGAAAGAAATATGCAAAATAATACTTTAAATCAACAATAAAATAAAAGCCTCATCAAAAAAGTTGAGGTTTTTTTTGTAAATTAAACTTTTAAAGTTTAAATAAACTCTTGCAAGGCGATATATTTTTATGCTATAATAACGTGAAATTTTTAAAGTAGGTGATTTATATGAAAAAACCTTTAGTGGCTATTGTAGGTAGGCCAAATGTAGGTAAAAGCACATTTTTTAACCATATTTGTGGTAGAAGGATTAGTATTGTTAAGGATGAACCAGGTGTTACGCGTGACAGGATTTATGCCGACTGTGAGTGGCTTAATAACGTTTTTACTGTGGTGGATACTGGTGGTATTGATTTTTGTGATACAGGCGAAATACAAAAAAACATATTAAATCAAGCACAAATGGCTATTGAACTTGCGGACGTTATATTGTTTTTTGTTGACGGGAAAGAAGGCCTTTGTGCAGCGGATAGAGAAATAGCGGATTTTTTAAGGAAACACAAAAAACCTATTGTTCTTGCTGTTAATAAGCTTGATAATAATGAAGTTGAAAAATCATATGAATTTTACGAACTTAACTTGGGCGAGCCATTTGTGGTTTCAGCTGAGCAAAGCATGGGATTTGGTGATTTACTTGACGAAGTTGTAAGCCACTTTAAAACAACCGTTAAAGTTGAGGATGAAGAAGAAGCTATTAAAATAGCAATAGTTGGCAAACCAAACGCAGGTAAAAGTTCTATAACCAATTGCTTGTTAGGGGAAAGCAGGGTGGTAGTTTCAAATATTGCGGGAACCACGCGGGACGCTATTGACACGCCTTTTTACTACAATGGTAAAAAGTATATTTTAATTGATACAGCGGGCATAAGGCGTAAAAGAGGGATTGAACTTTCTAGCGTTGAAAGTTATTCTGTTATAAGGTCGATGGAGGCTATAAAACGTGCAGATGTGTGCTTAATTGTGTTTGACGCTAGTGAACCTGTAAGTGAGCAGGATGTTAGGATTGCAGGTTACGTTCATGAAGAAAATAAACCTTCAGTAGTGGTAATGAATAAGTGGGACTTAGTTAATAAAAATGGCTCAACTATTAATGAGTACAATGAAAAATTAAATACTGATTTAAGTTTTATGAGTTATTTTATGCCTTTATACGTTTCGGCTTTAGAGGGAAAAAGGATTGGCAATATTATGCCGGCTGTAATTGAAGCGTATGAAAACGCTTCACAAAAAATTAAAACAAGCACTTTAAATGAAATTTTGCAGGATGCTATTTCAACTACTCAACCGCCAAGCAAATATGGCAAAAGGTTAAAATTTTATTTTGTTTCTCAAACAGGTACAAATCCGCCTGTGTTTACTTTTAGTGTAAATGATAAAAATTTAATTCATTTTAGTTATGAAAGGTATTTAGAAAACAGGTTTAGGAGCGCTTTAAATTTTAAAGGCACTCCAATAAAATTTTATTTTAAAAATAAAAATGATGACTAATTTATAATCATATTTTGTAAATAATTTGATTTAATGTAGTAAAAAATATATACTAATATAAATAAGGTATTTATGGTTTTAAAAATAATTTTATTAGTAATTTTTTCATATTTATTTGGCAATATTTCGTTTGCCAGGATTTTGTCTGGTTTTAAGAAAAAAGATATTACAACTTCTGGTAGTGGGAATCCGGGCACTATGAATATGCTTAGGACTTTTGGTTTTAAGGCAGGTTTATTTACACTTATTTTGGACTTTTTAAAAGCGGTTATTCCTTGTGTTATAGGTTTGTTTTTGTTAAAACCCCATGGCTTGGGCGACATAGGTATTTATATTTCTGGTATTTCAGTTATTTTGGGGCATATTTATCCAGTCTTATATAAATTTAAAGGCGGTAAAGGTATTGCTTGTGCATTAGGCGTATTTGCCGTTGCAAATCCTTTAGTGTTACTTGCTTTCTTTTTAGTTGCGTTTTTATACTTATGGTTTTTTGATTATGGCGCAATTGCTTCATTTATTATTGTTGTAGGCTTAACTTGCGTGCAAGGGGTTAACTATTATAACGACTTTTTAAATAATGTATATACTAAACCTCAATATTTAATACTTGCTATAATGTTATTTACAATTTTTGTACTGACTTGGTTTGCTCATAGGTCAAATATTATGCGTATGCTACTTGGCAAGGAAAACAAGGCTAATTTGCAGTATCATATTAAAAAGAAAATGAAAAAAGAGCAATACAAAATTCGTAAAACAGAATATAAAAAAGATGTTTTAGAAGAAAAAGAAAAGTTAAAAGATAAAATTCAAGTTAAAAAGGGTGCTTATTTAAAAGAAGTAGACAATTTAAAATTAGTTCTTACCAAACAACCTAATATGAATCCTTTAATTACTGAAAACAAATTTAGTTATGAGCGTTTAAAGCATGGTAAAAAGAAAGTCTATTTATTAGATAAAGCGTATGCTAAAGCGCAGTATAAGGAAGTAAAAAGGGAAATA
>JAZOQJ010000096.1:0-4571 GCA_045655985.1 Clostridia bacterium
AAAAAAATTTATATTTATTTGTTTTTTATTGGTTATTGTTTTTGCAATTAACCTTGTTTTGTGTTATTTAAGTATTAATAATAAGTATACTTTAGGCATGCAAAACTTTAAAAATTCGAAGTCACAAATTGCTTATAACAACAATGTATATAAAAACAAAACTTCAAATACTACAATAAGTAAAGAAAAGGCTATTTTTGAAAATTCGACTGAAGCAATACTTACAAGTATTCAAAAACTAGCACAACAAAATGAAATTTACTATAAAAGTTTAGGCGTTATTACAACTAATGCATTAGGTGCTAAAATCGTTGTAAAATCGCAAGAAGTAGGGTACAAGTTTGCGAATGATGAATATTACCAAAAAATTGAAAAGTGTCAAGTATCAGGTATAGACATGGGGCAAACTGATGCGAGGGAAATTTATACCCTAAACAACAAAAGCTTTATTAGAAATACTAAAAACGTTAAAATTAGTAATTCTGAACTAATATCTTCATTTAATAGCGGTTTTAAAGAATGTGATTTATTAAATTTTGAAATTTTAAGTTACAACATAAATAAAAATACTATAAAAAGCGCTAATGATTTAGTTGTGTATTACAACAGCGACAACACCATTAATCACTATGCTATTGAATTTACTTTAAACCCAGTTACCTCAACAACAAAATATGCACAAATAATTTACAATGAGGCAATAGATATTGCAAAAGACTTACCTACTTTTTATGAAATTAAAATGAGGATGGAAATTGATAGGAATGGAAATTTAACTCAATTATCCATATACGAATATTATTTGCTTCCTGTATTTGTAAGTGCATACGTAACAAATG
This sequence comes from Clostridia bacterium, assembly GCA_045655985.1. Lineage (GTDB taxonomy): Bacteria > Bacillota > Clostridia > Christensenellales > UBA1242 > JAZOQJ01. Next base: position 840 of record JAZOQJ010000096.1, read on the forward strand.
AATTTACATACATATTTAAAAATATTAGCGATGCACCTAATTTACTAAAGCCTCAAATTTAGGAGAATAAATGAAAACCAAACACATAAAAACAACGAAACTGATAACATGGCTACTATTAATAACCTTTATCGCTATGCTAGGGTTTAGTTATTCAATTTTAAAAAACAATAAAGAAAATTTAAACAACAATTTAAATTCTACACTTTCTGATATAAATGCTTTTCAAAAATATTATAAAGATGCTATAGCTAATAAAACTGATAACAATATTAAGCAAGAAACATTATTTGATAACGGCTTAAACTTATTACTTACAGGTTATGACACTTTTACAAAAGCCGAAAAATTTACTGCACGTATTTCTGGCGAAATAATTGCAGATGCAAGCATTGTAAAATATAAAATTATATTAAGGTGTTATATTACAAAAACACCTGAACAAATTGAAAGTATAATAAATATGTATTGCGCGGAAAACCCTAAATTTAATAGTTCTTCAAAATCCGTATTAGTTGGAAACAGTATTTTGGAATATGAAACAGATAAACTAGTTTTTCAAAATGACGAACTTATTGCCGATTTTACAGGATGTACGGCGGAAGAATACACAACGGAAAATTACAAAAATAATCATGGTACATTACCTGGACAACTTTTTTATACAGTAAATGGTAAAACAGTTACTGCAGCCGACAACTTTTATGTTAAAAAAGATATTGCGGGCAACATTATTTCGTATAATACAAATTTTACTTTAAGTCCAACAACAAGTACAACTGATTATATTAAGTTATTACTAACATCAATTGAAGGTTCTAAGGATTTTAATTTTACATTAACTTCAGGTTCTATTGTTGCTGATAAAGAAGGTAAAATTACTACTTTATACACAAAAGACGATTACACATTTTACTACAACCTATTTGGCAATGCATTTTGGAAGGTAAATTGTAAAAGTAATTTAGTTTTTAACATTCAATATAATTAAAAAAATCTTTTAGTTTAAACAAAAAAGGCACCTTATCAATTACGATAAAGTGTCTTTTTTTTGATTTAAAATTTTCTTGCACCAAGTGCGCTTTTTACAATTAGGACATTTTAAATAACGAGTGGTTCCTTTATGCATAGCCCAAAGTGCTTGTGAATAAGTTGGAACAATTTCATGGCCACAATTTTTACAAATATATGCCCCCACCCCCACTTCGAGTTTTAAGGCATAAAAGCAAGGAATTAAAAATATAACACATATAGCAAGTACTAAAATTAATTGCCATATACCTTCTGGTATTAAAAATGCAACAAGAAAAAGTCCAGTTAACATTGCTATCATACTGACAGACATAATTACCCACATAGATTTCCAAATGGTTTTGTTTTTCTTTTCTAATTCTTTTGCCATATTAAGTAAAAGTTGTTCATTTTTCTGATAGTCGTTTTCGGTAATAATTTTCTCACCTCTAAAAAGTTCATTTAAACTAACACCTAAAATCTCACATAATTTTGGTAGTGAATTTGTGTCTGGAAGACCTTTACCCTTTTCCCATTTAGAAATTGTTTTTTCGCTAACAAAAACTTTTTCTGCCAGCTTTGCTTGTGTTAGTTTTTTTGCTTTTCTTTCAGTTGCTATAAAATCACCAATTTTATTATAATCCATAATAACTCCTTGTTTAAGAATCTTTTTTTACAGAAATATTATAACATATATTTTTATAGTTAATATGTAAAACACTATAAAAAAACTCTACAAATTTACTGATTTAATATAATTGGCAGTTAAACGTATGCATTTTAGAAAAAATATTAGCGCTTGTAATTTTTGATTTTTGGTTTTTGCCTTTTATTATCAAGTACCACCCAACATAAAGCAGCCGTTAAAAAAAAGTTAAGACATTGTTATCCTAACTCTTAATTATAAAGAAAATTTTTTTAATTATTAAAGTATTTGTTATACATTGCTTGTTGCCATACATAAGGCGCATCTTTCCATACATCTAAAATAGCTTCATACTCTGCCTGCAAAATTGTAAATTCAATTACGACTTTTACATTTTTACCTTGAAGTTCATTACCAACGTTTTCGCCGATAATAATATTAGTAGTCATTTCTTCCATAACACTTTCGCCATTAGCCCCTAAAGAAAGTATTTTGTTGAAATAATAGTAACCATTAATAGACCTTGTCCAATTACCATCAAGTTCATACCCAAACAAATTAGTCCTATACTCATTGCCCAATTTACCATAAATACGTGCCTTAACAAAAACACTATTGTTAAGTGATAAATTAGTGTTGTCGTTTTTATCCAAGCCAAAAGCAACTGTAGTTTCAAGTGTATCACCAGGCAAAACTTCAGTTCTATTTAAAGTGCCCCCACTTGTTTTTAATTTTAAATGGAAATCAGAGCTACATACAAATGATATATCAATTTGAGGTATAGGGTCGCCCTGAGGCAAAACAATTTTTAATGTTACAGACAAAAGAACAATAAAAACTAATAAAAGCGATAAAAACAACAGCCCTTTACGTTGAGGTTTTGCCGCACCAACTTCTGCAGTATTGCCTACAGGGGACATTGGTTCAATAGTGTTATTATCAACACTATTTTCAGCAAGTTCTTCTTGAAGGACGCCATCTTTTAATTCGTCAATTTTTATTCTTTTTCTTGCCATACTATTCTTATTTTAATTGTAATATAAAATAAGTTTAAAGTAAAGCAAAAAATATACAGTTAGTCAAAATTTATTAATTTTTCATAAATTTCAGTGCCCCATAAGTCTTGAACTGCGTTAAATTGTATGGCTTCAAACACCACATTTATTTCCATAAATTTATTTTGAGCTTCGTTTCCTGTATCTTTATCAATTAAAATATAATCAATAAGTTTTATTTCATCATTTGGCTTAATAATGTCTTTAAAATAATAAAAACCGTCATTCAAAAACCATTTATTGTGCACAAATTGTGGCTCTAAATTAACATTATAGCCTTGACTTAAACCTTCTATTTTAATTCGCAAATAAAAATCTATTAAATTTTCGTAAGAACCATCTTCTTTTTGGTTTTTAACTTTTAAATTTGTTTTTATTAATTTATTAGGAACGGCTACCATATCCTTTTCAAATTCACAATCTGCAGTAAAATCAAGTTCACCTAATGTAATTACACCTTCTACGCTTTGACGAGTAAAAAAATAGGCTAAAGTTACTGACAAAGTTAGCCCTAAAATTATTAAAATGAGCGTTAAAATAACGTATGAATAATTTTTTTTCATTAAATAGCCTGTTAAAAAGCGTTTTCATTATAAGTTTGAGTTTCGGTTTTAAAAGTTGGGTTTTGAGTGGTTTCAAAATTTTCTTCACCTATAAAATCATTAGAGTTTTCTAGTGAAATTTTGTTATTAATATCTTGATTTATTTCCTTATTAATTTCAGGATTAACTTGATTACTTTCATCATTATTATTTTGGGTATTTTCTTGAATATTTTGTTTATTTTGAGCATCTTCAATTAATGTATTTGTTTCAAAAAACTCATTAAACATTTCATTCATTTTTTTAAACATATTATTTTGAAGTTCAAAAACTTCTTCTACTTTTTTATAAAAACTATTATTTGAGGTTAAATCAAATTGATTTGTTAAATTTTCAGTTTTTGTAAAAACATCTTCACTATTTTCATGCGTAAAACCAAGCCTAGTTAATTTTTCTCTTTCGTCTTGAGTGTTTGTAT
>JAZOQJ010000097.1:0-7554 GCA_045655985.1 Clostridia bacterium
TTACCCATTTCAAAACCGCCACTTAAAACCTTTGTCATGTCAAATAAACAGCAGTTCATAGTATCAAGCCTAGAGCCTCTATCGTGAATATAAATATATCCATCTTTCATGCAACGTCTTTCTTCTGGGTTTAAGAAAAACTTTTTGTATAGCTCGCCATTAAGTTCGTTATAAATTAAACTTCTTTGAGTTGAAACAAGGGCGCTATCAGAGTTAGCGTTGTCGTTATCACCCATATATTCGATAGTCTTCTTTTTTTGGAAAACTTTATCCAAAATATGAACAAAGTCGTTTTTATAATTTCTATAATCTCTATAAGATTTAGCAACCTTTGGCTCAATGTCGTCAAGCGCAAGTTCAACAACCTTATGCATGTCTAAAACACTAATATTTTCTTTACCCAAAGAATTTGCCCTATTAGTCACAACTGTTTTGATTTGTTCTATTTGTTCATCAGTAAAAACATATAAAACCCTTTCAGCCGACTTTTTAACAGCAACTACAACTTTGTTAATATCAAAGTCTTCTAAAAGGCCATCTTTTTTAATTATTTTTATCATTTGAAAATTACCTCTCTTATTTTTGATTTTTATGCATTCGTAATAACCAAATTATAGTTAAAACATATATAAATTGCAAAGAAAATTTGAAACTTTTTTTATTATTTTTTTTGTCATTTTTAAGTATGCAAAATAATGTATTTTTAATCATTGCAACGAAAAATTGAACCCCTTAGTTTTACTAATTAAGTCTACAAAAATCACTTTATTTTATTATGAATAATTATACTTGCATATTTTTACAAATACGACTAAGTAATAAAAAAAGAGCACTTTATTTTGTGCTCCTAAAAATACTTCTATTTATCTTTTTTAAAAATTTTAAATTTACCAGCATTCATTAATCTTTCATGTTTTTTATTTCCATAAGCAAAATCATATGACACAACTGCTAGACCCTGTAATAATATAAAGTAATAAGTTATCAACCTAAAGAATAACATTGCGATTGTAGCCTGTGGACCACCTGCTGGTAAATATGTTGAAAACAGAGCTAAGAAAGAAATTTCGCTTGCAATTGCACCACCTGGAGTAGGCACCATATTAACCGCAAGTTGACAAATTAATGTTTGGGCAATTACATTAAAAATACTTACATTAGATATAGCTTCAGCACCTAAAAATCCTTTTAAAATAAAGTAAGGTATACTTGCAAAAACCACAACTTCCGCCATAGCTAACACAAATTGCAAAAGCATAAACCAAAATTTACGAGCCATATCTTTAAAACATTTTTGATAACCTCTAATAAAACTCATGGTTTTCCTAAATTGCAATTGATAATTTTTAACGATTTTAAGCCTTGCTAAAATTTTTAAGCCCCAAATAATTAAACGAGGTGCTAAATTTTTACTTATTGACATAAATAGCACAAACGCAAATATAGCACCATTTGCAACAAGTGAAATTATCGCAAGAGTTAAAATTACTTTAAAAGATGAACTAGTGCCAAAAATATCAGTAAATTTTAAACTAATCACTAATAAATTGCTTAAAACAAACGCAAGTTGCCAAAATACTAGTCTTGTTAATGGAACATTTGTCGCAACTTTGCCATCTAACCCTCTTTTATTTAAATAATAAATTTGGAAAGGTTGACCGCCTGCACCTAATGGTGTAATATTATCATAATACTTACCTAAAGCACACACTTTATAACTTAAAAATGGCCTTATTTGTTTTGTATTTACATAAATTAAGAAAAAGTATTTTACAACTTCAATTAAAATTGCAAGTAAACCTACGCCAAATGCAACAAATATCCAACTATAATTAATTTTTGTAAATGAAAACACCATGTCACCGGCGTCTTTTGAAAAGTTAACAATTAATAAAACAGAAATTACGGCAATATTACATAAAAAGAAAATAATGTTCCACTTTGTTTTCTTCTTTGTTTTTTTATTTGACTCATGAACCACATTTTCAGCACTTTTAATTTCGTCTTTAACATATAAATATGAAATGGAGCAACTTGTAAAACTAGGGTTGGTGCTATTATATATAAATAGTTTTTTAGGTGATGTACTTATTTTTTTAATAGCAGAGTTTTTATTTTTCAAGTGCTTTTTTTGCATAAATGCGGGTAAGTTTTTAATTGCCCTTACAGTTAGTTTTTTTGCCATTACATTATCCTTTTAATACATTGTATTAATAGTATATTATCAACTTAAAAAAAAATTGTCAACAAAAAAAAGATGCAAGAATATAAAACCCGCATCTTTTGTCAAATTATCATATTAATCTTTAATTAAACTTTTATAATTATATTTATAATAAGTTGGCACTTTTTCTCCAGCAAAAGTTTGACGAAGTAAAGCAATTAATTCTTCATAATGATTATTAAAAGAATCTTTAGTAATTGAATCATAACAACTATCTAACATTGTCTTTTGAGAAATACCAAGCATTGCCCTTGTTTCGTAAAGATTTTTTAATGTTATATCATCAATTTTTGTATAAGGAACAATGTTTTTCGCCTCGTCCACAACCAATATAATATGATAGCCACTATAATTACTTGCTTCAACTAGTACTGGTTCAGATAGACTTCCAATACCTGTTTCCTTATAAAGTTCACGAGAAGTATTAGCATATTCAGGAACCAAACTATCTTTTACAGAAGTATCTAAATTACAAGCATAATAGTGATTTGCATTTATTGAACCTTCATCACCACTAAACATATAAACATATTTGTTAAATGCCTCTGCCTTTTTAGTAGCACGTGAAGTTTCGTTCTTAATATAGTCATACTGACTTAAATCAGTACTTATCATTTCATAAATATCGTGATAGGTGTAAAATTCAGCAGTTTCTTTACCAGTATTTACATCCCTTTTATAAGCTCCTGCAGAATTTAAAATAGCATCACGTTTTTGGTTATAAACTTTTTCACTTAAACCATTTTCCTTTTCAGTTTCAAGTGCTTTAAGTTTTTTAACTGTATTATCATCAAACTTAATTAATACGTGAGCAGTTAAAATAAAGCCTTTACTATCCTCATGGTGCCAGAACACTTTGCTTGGGTCAGATTGCATATCACTCACATATTGCTCATAACCATTTGTTGTGTTGTATTTTGTATAGCTTTGTTTAACTTTATTAATATAGTAAGTTAAAATATCATCTTCTTCAAGTGGAAGTTCTTTTTCAAATTCTTCCTGCACAACTTGAGCATATCTATTATCTAAGTAAGTAGGATACAAATCTAAAATATGAGTTTTTAAAACTTCACTATAAGTTTTACAATTTTTGTATAGGTTTGTGTTTGAATTTTTAATTTTAATTAAATATCTGTGCATTGCAGCGTTTGAAATATTTTCACTGCCATAAATATCTAATACAAACTCGCCAACGACTTCATGTGCCACATGATTATCTACCTTTTTAGTAAATGTATAGTCGCTTAAATTTACATTAATTGAACTTTTATATACTTCATAACCTGCAAATTTAGTGGTTTCGTCAGTCGTAGAAGAAGCGGAAACTTCCTCTAAATCTTGCTCTGCCCTAATTTCATTTTCAAAAGTTAAAACATTACTATTTATATAGTCATAAATGCTTTTCATTGTACTATTAAAGTCATAATACTTGTTAATATTTACATATAAATTGTAAGGGCCTTTAATAAAGTTTGCTTTTTGACTAGCTTCAAGTGCATTATATTCCTTTTCAGTTAAAGAAATTGTGCCATAAGTTGCTTTTGAGTAATCAATAAGTAAATTTCTATCAATACAATCGTTAATAACTTTAATAACAGCATCTTCTTTAGACATGCCTTCATTTACATAATTTGAGCCGTTTGAGTTATATGCCATATGAAGTTCTTCTTTCGAAATTGTCATTGTATGGTATTTTGCCGCAACTTTACTATTAAATTTATCATAGTCCAAAACAGTTAAGTTGCAACCTGATAAAACGCAAGTACAACAAATAAGCAAAGTAAGTATTACGCCTAAAAACTTTTTCATTTTATACCTCTATTAAATACATTTTATTAGCAAACTTGTTACTAATTTTTATAAAATACAACTTATTATAAATGATACAAATTTAAATAGCAATCAAATTAAAAATATTTTTTTATAAAATTAAGCAGCAAGGGAAGACAAAATTTTTATAACCTTATCAAGTTTTTCTTCTACGCTTAAATTTACTAAATCAATTAAAATATCAATATTAACCGCACCTGACATTTTATAATTTGTATGAATTTTATCCAATTTACCCACAAGTGATACCGCAAAAGCGCCATCTTCTTTACCAAAACTTAAAATTGTTTCATTTTTATCAATTTTTACCTTATTTACATTATTTTTAACACATAGTGACCTTAAAAAAGTGATTTTTGAAAGGTTTACAACCTCCGCCACCGGAGTTTTATATTGCATTTCAAGTTTAGAAAGTTTATTAAGCCTCTCTTCCTCGCTCCTTATATTGATTAAATCATTATAAACCCTAATACGCGCATCTGACGAGACAATATAATTTTCAGGGATAAAGGAATCAAGCGCCACGTCAATTTTAACATCTTTTTGTTTTTCTAAAACCTGTTTACCTTTAATTTCTTCTACCGCCTCATTTAAAAGCCTGCAGTACATATCATAGCCAATTTGAGCCATATGCCCATGCTGTTCTGCCCCAAGTACATTACCACAGCCCCTTATTTCTAAATCACGCGTTGCAATTTTAAAGCCAGAGCCAAGTTCGGTAAATTCCATTAAAGTATCTAGCCTTTTATAAGCCGATTCATTTAAAACTTTTTGAGGAGCATACAATAAATATGCATACGCAAGTGCATTTCCCCTACCAACTCTACCCCTAAATTGATATAGTTGTGAAAGACCAAAATTATCAGCCTCTAAAACTATTAACGTATTTGCATTTGGAAGGTCAACGCCGTTTTCAATTAAAGATGTCGCTATTAAAATTTTGGTTTCTCCACTATAAAGCCTCATTATTTCGTCTTCGAGCGCCTTTGAGGTCATTTTACCATGAGCAACGCCAACGCTTATATTTTCGCCAACAATATCCTTAATTTTTTTGTGGACTTCGTATATAGTTTCAACCCTATTATAAATAATTAATACTTGCCCTTCGCGTTCAAGTTCTCGATTTATTGCCTCTTCAAGAACTGCAGTGCTTTCCTCCATAACAAATGTTTGAATTGGTTGCCTTACTTTTGGCGGAGTGGAAATAACACTTATATCTCTTATCCCCGTCAAGCCCATATGAAGCGTCCTTGGAATAGGGGTTGCAGATAACGCCAATACATTTACGCCTCTTTTTATATTTTTAATTTTTTCTTTATCCCCTACACCAAAACGTTGTTCTTCGTCTAAAACAAGCAGTCCTAAATCCTTAAAAGCCACATCATTTGAAAGCAGTCTATGCGTTCCACAAACAACATCAATTTTGCCTTCCTTAAGATCAGTTAATATAGCCTCAATTTGTTTTTTTGTTTTAAACCTATTTAAAGCCGCCACCTTAATTCCAAAAGAATTAAGCCTTGCAAAACAGCTATTATAATGCTGTTCACTTAAAATTGTAGTGGGTGCTAAAAACGCAACTTGTTTACCGTTCATAACAGTTTCAAATATCACCCTTATAGCAACTTCTGTTTTACCAAAGCCCACATCGCCACAAACGAGCCTATCCATTATTCGACCATTTTTCATGTCGTTAAAACAATCTTCAACCGCTTGTAATTGGTCAAGCGTCTCTTCATACTGAAAACTATCTTCAAACAGCCTATAAGTCGCTTCATCTATTTTATATACATAGCCCTTTGCCTTATGCCTATCCGAGTACACCTCAAGTAAATTAAATGCTAGTTTTTTGCAGGACTCTTTAATTTTCTCTTTAGTTTTTGCAAATTCACTTGTACCTATTTTATTGAGTTTTGGAGGTTTGCCATCACCAACAAATTTGGCAATCATATCAATATTTTCGGTTGGCAAAAACACTTTATCGCCATTAGCATACTCTAAAACAATAACGTCTTTATTGTACCCTCTAAACTTAAGTTTCTCAACGCCCAAACATTTACCTATGCCATATTTTTCATGCACAACATAGTCCCCTATTTTAGGAATTTCAAAAAACACGTCTTTTTTAGAAGATTCTTTATTTTGAGATTTACGAGAAAGTTCTTTTACGCCTATTGCAATAATTTTTTCTTTAGGTAAACAAAAGCCATAATCCACACCCAAAGGTACAATATTTATGTTTTCTTTTTGAATTTCATCTAAACCTAAAATTTTAGAACCAATGCCTACATTTTTTAAAGCATCAAATATAGCCTGCGCTTTATTTTCATTTTCAGCAAATAAAATAGATGTGTAAAACGCGTTATCATAGTGCTTTAAGTTTTGTATTAATAAGTCGTAATTACCCAAATACCTTGTAGTTGCGCCACAAGTAAAAGAATATACACTTTGAGGTGCAAATATATTATTTTGATTTAAAATAGTGCCAAAAGATATTTTATGAATTAACGATTTATAAACGTCATCTTGCCTTACAAAAGCATTTAATGCGCATGAAAAAGCCTCGCCGTTTGCAATATAATTTTTAACATTTTCCTTAAGTTCACTATAAATTTTTTTTGTATAATCAACAATTTGCTTTGTCTCGTCAAAAACAACTACTCCATTTGTAAAATAGTCGTAAATAGTAGAATATTCGTTTACAAAAGCCATAAGTAAATTTTGAATACTCACTGTTTCCTTTAAAGATAATTGAAGTGCTATTTTATCCTTTAAAGAAACAAGTTTTTGTGAATTTTCAGCATGTTTATTGCTTTTTTCAAAATCTATACAACTTTGAATTTTATTTAAAATTTCGCTTTCATTGAAGTCATTAAACAAATTATAACTTTTTAAAGTAAAGCTTTGCAATTTCCCTAAAACTGTAAAGTCCTCTTTAGAAAGTTGTTTAATACTTTCTACTTCATCATCAAAAAAATCTATTTTTAAAACACAATCCTCAAGCATTATATTCAAAGCGTCGCCTTTTAAGGAAAAATCGCCTACATTTTCAATTTCATCAACGCGATTATAGCCAATGTTAATTAGTTTTTCTAAAAGAAAGCTTATTTGAAGTTTATCTTGAGTTTTAATTTCACATGATTTTTTTATAGTATTTTTTATACTTGGTAATTTTTTTATTAGTATTTCAGGAGAAGCTATAAGTACGTCAAGTTCATTAGCGTTTAATGCACCAAGCGCACTATTTAAATTTATAATTGCCTCGTTTTTAGAATAAATATTAAATAAGCAGTCAAGGGGTAAAAACATTGCACTTTTTACCTTCAAATTCATTGAAAGCAGTTGACTTTCAACCCTTTGCGCCATTTCGTGACTTGAGGTTATATACAAAATAGGCTTTTTAATAGAATTTAATAGCCATGTTTTTTCACCAAAATTTAAACCAAAAATAGAGCAATCCATTTTATTTTTAATATCTTGCTCTAAAGATATAAAACTTGAGT
>JAZOQJ010000098.1:0-18374 GCA_045655985.1 Clostridia bacterium
GCTTGATAATTTAACTATTTGTTCTCCCAAAATTGATGCAGTTTTAAAAAGTCTTAACAACATAAATAAATGCGAGCACGTATTTATACTTTGTGAAGAAGATCCTTTTAAAAGTTTTAGGGTTAAAAAAGCCATATCAAAGCAACTTGAAATAGGTGTTGAAGATAATATTAAGGTGCTTGAAAAAATAAAAAATAATAATACCTTTTTAGATAATGAAATGCTCGAAAATTACTCAAAAACTTTTGTTGGGTTTGATGTCTTAATGTTAAATAATACAAATTTAATGGGTCAAGTTTTTGAAAAAAATGGTACAACATATCACTTTTTACCCCTTAACATACTAGCCTATAATAATTATTTAAATAGTGTTTTTGAAAATATAGAAAAAACAAACAATTTTACAACTAAAATATATAAAACTTTCGGTTTAAATAAAGCTGAAGTTTGGGATGCGTTAAAATTTGTTAGGGAAGAATTTAAGGAGATTTATTTTGAAGTTTTCGGCGAAAGTGTAGATGTTTTGTTAAGGTTGACCGCAAAAGAATTTGTTGAAAAAGAAAGGGTTTTAAATTGTTTTGAAAAAATAAATAATACACTTTCAAATTATATTTATTCAACAAAAAACAACTCTATTTATAAAGAAGTAATTGATAAATTAAAGGATAAAAAAATAAATGTATGCTTAGTTGAAACAGTAACTGGGGGATTTATTTCAACGAATTTAAATAAAGAATGTGCAGATGGGCTTAATAACATAATTGAATGCATAGTTCCTTCTAGTTTAAATTCTAAAAAGAAAAGATTAAAAACCGAACCTGAGACCTTGCAAACTTATTCACTTTTAAGTCCGCAAATGGCTTATGAATTAGCCTCAGGCGCAATTGATACATATAATCAATCACTTGTTTTGGCAACTAGTGGTATAATTGATGCTCAAAATAATAGTGCACAAATGTTTGTGGCGGTTGGTAATATTGATGCCATTCATGTTTATAAACACTGTGCTAAAGGTACTCGCTGCGCAATTGTCGAAGAACTTAGTATGTCCGCGTTGTTTTATTTGCTGAAATTTTTGGATAAAATATAAGTTGTACGTATTTTAGTACATAAGTATAATAAAAATACAAGTTTTATATTTTCTCTTGTAAATATTAAATAATTATTGTATACTATCACTGATAAAAAAAGGAGTTTTGGTATGACAGATGATAAGAAAAAAGCCCTTGATGCCGTAATAAGTGGCATTGAAAAACAATTCGGTAAAGGCTCTATTATGAAAATGAATGAGGTTGTTGTTAATAATGTGGACATTATTCCAACCGGCTGTTTAACTTTGGACGTTGCTCTTGGCGTGGGGGGCCTTCCACGTGGTAGGATTGTTGAAATTTATGGGCCAGAAAGTTCAGGTAAAACAACAGTCGCTCTTCACTGCGTAGCAGAGGCTCAAAAACTTGGCGGCACTTGCGCGTATGTGGATGCGGAGCATGCTTTAGACCCAGTTTACGCTACAAAACTTGGCGTTAATATGGACGAACTTTATATTTCTCAACCCGATACTGGTGAACAAGGTTTGGAAATTTGTGAACAATTAGTAAGAAGTGGCGCTATTGATATGGTGGTTGTTGACTCTGTTGCAGCTTTAACTCCTAAAGCGGAAATTGATGGCGAAATGGGCGATAGTTTTATAGGTCTTCAAGCGAGACTTATGAGCCAAGCATTACGTAAACTTACAGCAATTGTTAATAAAACTAGAACTGTTGTTGTGTTTATTAATCAATTACGTGAAAAGGTTGGCGTTATGTTCGGTAATCCAGAAACCACTCCAGGCGGTAAAGCACTTAAATTCTATGCGTCAATTCGTTTAGATGTTAGAAAGGCTGATACTATTAAAGATGGCGCTGATCCAATTGGTAATCGTACTAAAGTAAAAGTTGTTAAAAATAAACTAGCACCTCCATTTAAAACTGCTGAGTTTGACCTAATGTTTGGTACAGGCGTTAGTAAAAGTGGCTGTTTAATTGATATGGCCGTTGAAAACGATATTATTGAAAAAAGCGGCGCTTGGTTTGCGTACAAAGGCGATAAAATTGCACAAGGTAAGGAAAACTGCAAAAAATATATTGAAGAGCATTGGGATGTTTATGAAGAAATTGAAACTGCTCTTCGCGAAAAATTAATGAACTAATTAGGTTATAAAAGGTTAATTATTATAAAAAAAAACGACTTTTAGTAAGTCGTTTTTTTTATGTGTATTAAGAATTAGTTTTCTAGACCAACTAGATAATCAATACTAACTTTAAAAAATGTCGCTATTGCAATTAGGGATGACATATTTGGTTCTCTTAAACCATTTTCCCATAAACTAATAATGCCACGACTAACGCCAAGTTTATCTGCAAGTTCAACTTGGCCAATGTTGTTTTCCTCTCTTAACTGTTTGAAAATATCTTTAAAAAAATTTTTATTCATACAAAAATTTTCTCACATTTGTAAGATATTTGTTTGACTTCTTACAACTGTAAGAGATATAATGTATATATCTATAAGGAAATTATAAAATTATAGTTTTTTAAAGTGCTAATAAATTTTGTATTTATTCCTAAAATATATATAGGAGAAAAATTTTATGAAGAAAAAACTTTTATGTATTTTTATTGCTGTTTTTATTATTCTTCCATGCATGCTACTCTCTGGCTGTATTGGTGGTTCTGGTAGCGTAGAAAATGTGGATTTTCGTGTAGAAAATGGCTATGTTCAATATACAATAAATGGCACCGAGTGGGAAAATTTAATTGCAGTTAATGAAATTAAAGGCGAGCAAGGTGCTAAAGGCGACAAGGGGGATAAGGGCGATACTGGTGCTACTGGTCCTCAGGGAGAAACTGGTACTGCTGTAAACGGAAGAGAGGTAGAATTTGATAAAACCTCAACACATATTGTTTGGCGATATAAAGGTGAAATTAATTGGAGAGAACTTGTATTACTTTCTACACTAAAAGGCGATAAAGGTGATACTGGAACAGGTGCTAAAGGCGATAAGGGAAATGGAATAAAATCTATTACTCCTAGTGCTGATCCTAATAAAACTAATGAAAATCAAACAACTTATATTATAACATTAGATGATGATTCTACCTATGAATTTGTTGTTAAAAATGGAACAAATGGAACTAGTGGCGATAATTACACAATCGGTCAAGATGGCTATTGGTATAAAAATGGTGAGCCGACTGGCGTTAAAGCTACAGGCGAAGCTGGCACAAATGCCAAAGAAGTAGAATTTAGAAAAACATCAACACATATTCAATGGCGTTATATTGTAGAGAATCAAGGAGCAGAAGATGGTTGGACTAATTTAGTTGAATTATCTTCTCTAAAAGGTGATACTGGAACAGGGGTTAAAGGTGATGATGGTCATACTCCATATATTGGCGAAGATGGCTATTGGTACATTAATGGTGAAACAACGAACATTAAGGCAGAGGGTATAGATGGTGAAAATGGAAATACTCCTTACATAGAAAACGGCTATTGGTATATAGATGGTGTAAGTACGGGCGTTAAAGCCGAAGGCCAAGATGGCACAGATGGAAAAGAAATAGAATTAGATCTTTCAAATGGTTATATAGTTTGGAAATATAAAGGCGAAACGAGTTGGCGAAATCTTGTAGATTTAAATACTTTAAAAGGCGAAAGTGGAAAAGAAATAGAATTAAATAGAAATCAAACACACATTCAGTGGCGCTATAAAGGTGACGATGAATGGCAAAATCTTGTAGAACTTAGCTCTCTTAAAGGTGAAAAAGGTGAGCAAGGTGAAACAGGGCTTTCTGCTTATCAAATTTATTGTAATTATAAACCAAAATATAAAAAATCAGAAGTAGAATGGATGAATGAATTAATTTCTGGTAAATTATTACCATTGCCAACTCTTTTAGGAGATGTTAACCAAGATGGCTTAATAACACCAGTGGATAGCTCAATGGTTTATGATTATTTATCAACCGGAACTATAAGTGATGGAGCAAACATAGCTAATGCGGATGTAAACGCAGATGGTGTTATAACAAAATTAGATAGATTAATCCTTTTAGGTCAATATTCACACAAATTCAGTTTGCCTATGCTTCATGATTTTGGTGATGTAAATTTAGATAATAAGATAGATGAAGAAGATTACTATGTTCTTTTAGATTACTCATATGAAGCTATAGAGTTAACACCTTTACAAGAATATTTAGCAATATTTCCAGGTGCAAAAAATGTTCAACAATCTTTATTGTTATTACAACAGTATTTAAGTGGCACTATTGATAATTTAAATGAGTTTCATTGGTTTATAAACTTTGATTTAGATGGTGGAGAAACATTAGAGACTTTACCAATGTATATTAAAGACGGAGAGCCAATTGGTCAATTGCCTGTAGCTTATCGAGATGGCTATGAATTTATAGGTTGGTTTAAAATGGATGGAACACAAGTAGATGATGATTTACAAATTACCAATAATTTAACAATAATTGCACATTGGTCAGAAAATACTAATTAAAATAGATAAAAAAGACTTGCTATATTTTAAGTAAGTCTTTTTTTATATAAGTTTTGCACAAAAAAGTTTTTAAATTAATACAATATTTTGTGCATATTTTGAAAGGGAGGGAAATATAATATATGAAAAAATTTGCGGTATTTATAAGTTTACTGCTTGTATTTACTACTTGTGTCTTTACTGGGTGCGGGAAAGACGATAAAACTATTAAAATAAATGAAGTGACTCATAGTATTTTTTATGCACCACTATATGTTGCTATAAATAATGGTTATTTTGAAGATAATGGCTATACTATAGAACTTACTAATGGCGGTGGTTCTGATAAATCTATGGCAGCGCTTTTAAATGGTAGTGCAGATGTTGCTCTAATGGGTCCAGAAACTGTGGTGTATGTGGCAGACCAAGGAAAAAAGGATGTGCCTCAAATATTTGGTCAGCTTACTAAAAGGGATGGGTCTTTTTTAGTAGGTAGAGTCGCAGAGCCTAATTTTGATTGGTCAACGAGCCTTGAAGGCAAACACGTTATTGCGGGTCGTAAAGGTGGTTCACCTGCCATGAGCCTGCAGTATGCTATTGAAAAAAATGGCTTGAGTATTGAAGATGATTTAAATTTTGACCTAAGCATAGCATTTAATCTAACAACTTCTGCATTTGAAGGCGGAACAGGAGATTACTGCACAATGTTCGAGCCAACTGCCAGTGAGTTTGTTAAAAAAGGCTACTCAATTGTTGCAAGCGTAGGTGAAGAAGCCGGCGAAATTCCATTTACTTGCTTTATGGCAACACCTAGTTACATGGAAAAAAATCCAGCAAAAATTGAAATGTTTTTAAAATGCATAATAAAAGCTTATAACTTTATTATGTCAGCACCTGTAAATGATGTAGTAAATGCATTAAAACCATCTTTTGAAGGTTCTACAGAGGAAAGTATTAAAGTAAGTATTGAAAGTTATAAACGAATTGATGCATGGTGCTCTAGCCCTGTTATGACAAGTGATTCTTTTGATCGCTTAAAAGAAATGCTTGTGGGTGCTGGCGAACTTAGTGAAACAAATACAGTCACCATGAATAAATGTGTAAATAACACATATGCATTAAATGTTATTTCTTAAATCCCAAATAAAAATTGCATAAAAAAAAGGTAGAGAGTTTGTACTCTCTACTTTTTATGTACTAATTATTTTTTAGTTGTTTTTTTAGTAGCAGTTTTAGTTGCTGCTTTTTTTGCTGGAGCTTTAGGAGCTACTTCTTTTTTAGGAGCTACTTCTTTTTTAGGAGCTTCAGCTTTTACTTCAACTTTTTTAGGTTCTACTTTTTTAGCAGCTGGCTTTTTAGCTTCGGCTTTTTTAGTAGCAGGTTTTTTAGCTTCTGCCTTAGGTTCTACTTTAACTTCAGGAGCTTTTACAGCTTCTACTTTTTTAGGAGCAGCTGTTTTAACTTCTGCTTTTTTAGGTTCTACTTTTTTAGCAGCTGGTTTAGCTTTTGTTGTTTTTTCTTTTAAAGTTTCTTGTTTAACTTCTTTTTTAACTTCAGGAGTAGCTTTTAAAGCAGCTTTCTTTTCTTCAACCATTGCTTTTACATCAACTGGTTTTTTAGCTGGAGTTTTCTTAGCTGGAGCTTTTTTAGCAACTGTTTTACTAGTTGTTTCTTTTTTAGCTGCAGTTAATAATTTAACATTATTTTTTTTGTTTTCTTCTTCAGCAATTTTTTGTTTTCTTAATTTTTCTTCTAATTTTGCTTTTTTGATTTTCATGCACGCGCAGTTAACTATTACAATAATTAAACTTAGTGCAAATGTTCCGGCTACGATTAGCCAATATGGAGTCCATAGATCCCATAATGTTCCTAAAACTACGTAAACAACTGCAGATACTAGAACCAAACATATTGCTAAGGTGTTTACAATAATTTTTCTTTGAGTCTCTTTCATATTCTCACCTCTAAAAAATTTTTTAACTACACAAAGTATAGCACACTTTTTTTACATAACAAAATTTTTTTCGCTCAAAATTAAAAATATTTTTTATTTTTTTAAAATAATTATATAAAATAAAAAAAAAGCACTTTAAATTTTAGTACTTTTAATAAAAAATATTAATCTAAATCTAATAAATAGTCCGCCGAAACATTGAAAAGCTTGCATAATTTTATAAGCATAGGTATATCAGGTAAACTTTTATTAAGTTCCCACAAAGAAACACTATCTTGAGTAGTGCCAAGTTTTAAAGCCATATCTGTTTGAGTTAAACCCGCCTCTTTTCTTAAAGCGCGAATTGTGTTTCCAATCTCCATATAAAAAAATTACGAAAAAATATCGTTTATTTGTTGCAATACGAAAAATATTCGTATATAATTAGTATGCGCATTTTAAAATAAAAAATAAATTTTGTAAAAATTTTTTGTAAATTTTTATTTATAGTTTATACTGATAATGCAAAATTAATTTATAAGGAGATAAAAAAACAGATGAAAAAGAAGATTTTAAGTGTTTTTATAATAATGTCAATCATTATTCCATGTATGTGTTTGTTTACTGCATGTGGGGAGCACAAGTGTGATTTTGTCAGTACTTGGACTCATAATAATACACATCATTGGCGAGCATGCAAAGAATCAAATTGTGACAAAACTACTGACTATGCAGAGCATTCCATTAATAATAACACTTGTTCAATTTGTGGCTATGTGCAAACTTCACCATCGCCGCAATCAATAACAGTTACATTTACAACTACTAGCGGAACACTTTCTAAGACAAGCCAAAGCCTTAATTTGGTAAATGGTCAAGCATTTTTAAATGAAAATACTATGCCAACATTAAGTGGGGAAAGCAATAATGTGATTTTTGATTATTGGGCTACAACAAGCGGAACAAGGTTTGATTTTACTACACCTCTAACTGAAAATATTACATTAAAAATTGTTTTTGCAGAAGCTGAAAGAGTATGGGCTGGTAATTGGGATTTACATGATAATCCAAAATGTGGTGGATCTTTATTGTCTGAATTATACAGAACTATAGGTCAAGCAAGTATCACTAGAATTGGAAATACTGTAAGAACAGATAATACACATAAATCAGCTACTTTTCAAAAAATAAAAAGTTCTGATTGTTTAGATAGTTATATTACGTATGAAGAATATGAAGATCTTCCTACAAATGTATGCTTTATCACTTCTAACTCATTTCTAGAGCCTGCTAAATACGTTACCACTTCAGATATAACAACTGATACATATTTGTTAAAATACATTGCGGTTTTTGGTGATAGTTACTATTGTAGCCAAAAAGCAAAGTATTTACCAAAAGGGTTTAACGCTTTTTCACTAGGAAATATTGACAATGAATTTAACGTTGTTAAAAGTATAGCATTATGGGAGGATGTACCAGAGAATTATTACTTGTCAGGATATAGTCGTATAGGTGATCAATATTCTTTAGTATGTTTAAATGAGACAGAGTTTTTTGCATTGACAAAAACTCAATTTGACACAATAAGTAGCGCTAGCCAAGCAACAAATACTTCAGACAATTTCCAAAGTGATAAATATTATATGTGTGAAAAAATTGAGGTTGCTGCATGGACATATTCAAGTACAAATTCGGGATTAGAAACAATTTATAATTACGCAACAGTTAATCTTGGTCAAAATTTTAGTTTTGCAGAAATTAAACAAAATGTAACAAAAGCAGAATATGATGCATTATATGAATAAACTAGATCCCAAAAAGTAAAAGTTCTTCAATTAAAAGCAAAGAAAAGCACATTAGTGTTTTTCTTTTTTTTATAGCAAGTTGTAATCTTTTTATTGACATTTGAGTTTAACTTTGGTATTATTTGTATTATTAAATAAATTTTAAAAGGAAATAAAATATTTATGGAAAACACAAACGAACTATTTAGAGAAACTGATATAAGGAAAGAGAAAATTAAAAACCTAAAAGCACAAGGTATTAACCCATATGCACCTAAGTTTGAGTGTTCTTGCGATATAACTGAGGCAAGACAAATGGAACTTGGCTCAAAAGTAAAACTTGGTGGCCGTGTTATTGGTAAGCGTGTAATGGGTAAACTTGCGTTTATTAGAATTGCTGATATTTATAATTCAATTCAAGTTTCTATTGGTAGGAATGAAATTGAAGAAGAAAAATATGCTTTCTTTAAATCTAATATCGATATTGGTGACTTTGTTGGACTCTCTGGCGAACTTTATGTAACTCATACTGAAGAACTTACTATTAGGTGCGCGGATATTTGTTTGCTTTCAAAAGCAATTAAACCTCTTCCTGAAAAATTCCATGGCTTAAGTGACCAAGAAACAAGGTATAGGGAAAGGTATCATGATTTAATTTCAAATGAAAATGCACGTAAAATTTTACTTGGTAGAAGTTTAGTTACAAAATTTATTAGAAATTACCTACAAAACAACGGCTTTATTGAAGTTGAAACTCCAATTTTACAAAGTGCGGTTTCTGGCGCAAGTGCAAAACCATTTATTACAAAACATAATGCTTTAGATATGGAAATGAACCTTCGTATTGCTCCTGAATGCTATTTAAAACAATGCGTTGCAGGTGGCTTTCCAAGGGTGTTTGAGGTTGCTAAATGCTTTAGAAATGAGGGTATGGATCAACAACACCTTCAAGAATTTACTCAAGTAGAGTGGTACGCAAGTTATTGGGATTTTGAAGATAATATTAAATTCTTTACAGGATTTATTCGTGCTCTAACACAAGAAATTATTGGCACTCAAGAAATTACTGTGGGTGAGGAAAAATTTGATATTTCAAAAGACTTTAAACGTGTAAACTACACCGAAACTATTAATGAGTGTTTAGGCTTTAACGTGCTAGATTACGAAAATGTTGACGATTTAAAATCAAAAGTGTTAGAACTCAACCGTTTTGACTCTAAGGAAATTGAAGACCTTAAAACTTGTGGCGCGGTTATTGACTATATTTATAAAAGAGATATTAGACCATCTATTAAAGAACCTACAATACTATTTAATTATCCAGCAAGTTTAGTGCCACTAGCTCGTCCTAATGATAAAGATCCAAGAACTATTGAGATGTTTCAATTTTTAATTAATGGTGTAGAACTTTGCAAAGCATATAGTGAACTTGTTGACCCATTCATTCAAAGAAGGAATTTAGAAGAACAAATGAAGGCAAAACTAGCGGGCGATGATGAGGCTATGGAAATAGACGAAAGCTTCTTAGGTGCTATGGAAGCCGGTATGCCTCCTATGAGTGGTTTAGGTATGGGTATTGATAGACTTTTAATGACACTATTTAACGTTGAAAATATTAGAGAAGTTATTTTGTACCCAATTATGAAATAATTAAAAATAAAGTTGCGTTAAAAAAATTAATATGTTAAAATTTTAGTAGACAAAATTTTGTCTACTAATTTTTTTATACTTAAGAGGAAATTTATGAGCGTATTTTTTTGTGATAGTAATTGCGAGATATGGCACGATAAAATTAAAGAACTTGGAATAAAAGGTATTAAAATGCCATATTTGATTGACGATAATATGGTTTATTACGATTTTGGCGAAAACACAAATTTTAACGAATTTTATACAAAAATTAAAAATGGAGCAACACCTAAAACTCAAGCGTTAAATTCGCAAGATTACATTGAATATTTTGAACCTGTTTTAGCTTCGGGCGAAGATATTTTGTATGTTCATTTTTCAAGTAAAATGAGCGGTACTTTTAATTATATGCAAATGGCTATTCATGAACTTCTTGAAAAATATCCTGATAGGAAAATTACAACAGTCGATACATTGTCTATAACGATGGGTGCAGGTTTAATTGTGTTAGAAGCCTATAAAATGCATAAAAATGGCGCTACTGATGAAGAAGTTAAAAAGTGGGTGGAAGATAATAGGCAAAACTTTTCATTAGTGTTTGCAGTTGATGATTTAAATCATTTAAAAAGAGGAGGAAGGCTTAGTTCGACATCAGCTTTTTTTGGTTCTCTTTTAAACATAAAACCATTGTGTCGTGTAAGCAATGAAGGTTTAATTGAAACTTTCCAAAAAGTTAATGGTAGGAAAAAAGCATTGCAAGCAATTATTAATTATTTTGTAGAAAATCAAGATAATGCAAAAAATTATCCTATCGTTGTTATGGATGCTTTATCTCCAGAAGATAACGAATTTTTAGTTAACGAACTTAAAAAAATTGTTGGCGAGGAGGCTAATATTATAACTCAGCCAATAGGCCCAGTAATAGGCTCTCATTGTGGCGCAAATGTTGTAGGCATAGGTTTTCATGCAAAGCAAAGATAAATAAATAGTAAGGCGTTTTATGGTGTGTAAAATATCTCACTTAAAACACCTTGCTTTTTTTTGTGCGTTATGCTACTATAAATAATGAAAATAATATAAGGAAATATTTATGAAAAATTTGTTTAACTTGTTTTATGTGCCAAGTTTTTTGAAAGACATTGACTCGCTTTCCTTTGATGTAATTGAAAAAAAAGAACAACAATTAATTAAAGAGGCGTCAAACGCGGACGCATATAATTTAATTTTAAATGATTTTTATAAAATGAAAGAACATGGCATTGAAAAAGTTGTTTGTTTTAGTCCTTTTATAAAAGCACTTATTAAAGCTGTGGTTGATAGCAAAATGCAGGCAACGGTTTGTTTGTGGATTGAAAATTTCGATTGTTTAAACGATTTTATTGATTTGGAAGAATTTTATTTAAAAGCCAAAAATTCGTTTAAAGGTATAAATTTCGCATTGTATATTCCTCATGTTTTTAATGATGATAGCGTGTTTGAAGATGTATTATATATATCAAATAAATATAATTTGCCTATTTTTATTGAAACTTCTAAAACTTTAGATGAAGTTGGAAAATGCGTTAAATTAAATAATAAAACGCCAGTTTGTCTTTTAAATGATTTGGGTTTTATAAATGAAAATACAACTCTTTTACATTGTAATTATTTGGAAGAGGAAGATGAATACATTATAGCACAAAAGGGCGCCTGTGTTGCTGTTTCACCCCTATATAGCGCAAATATGGGATTGGGGCAGGCGAATATAGTAAGTCTTTTAAAGTTGGGTGTAAAAGTGGGTGTTTGTACTTATAAAAGTGATTGCTTTGACTTAAACCAGCAAGCAATGTTTACAAGTACCTATCAAAAATTAAATTTAAAAGAAGCAAGCAGTATAAATAAGGTAATGACGGATTCCTTAGTTAAAAGAATTTAAATAGAATTAAAATTTTCTTGTTTTATAATTGGTTTTTTGTTATTATATTTTATATGATAGTTTAAAGGGCGGTCTTTTATGAAAAAAACTGAAGTTTATGCATATTTAGGCAGTAGTAATATTGTTATAAGTGTTTTAGGAAGCGGTATTGTGTTAAGAGAACCTTCACTTGTTGCTGTTCAAATTGATAATGAAGAGGTTATTGATTGGGGTGAAGGCGCTAAAAAAAGGCTTGGTAAGGTGTGCGCAGGTGTAGAAGTTTTTTCGCCTATTGAACGAGGCCTTGTAAAACACAAAAAGTATGCTACTAAACTATTAAATTTAGCACTTACTAAAGTCTTTCAAAATAACTTACCTAACAAAATAAGTATTAAATTTTTAATTAAGGTAGGTACAACTCAGGAAGAATTAACTTTATACAAACAAATTGCAAATGAAAATAATATTGGCGAAGTTAATTTTGTTTTTAAACCTTTAATGGCGCTTAAAGGGGCAGGGGTAAATACTACAAATACAAGCGCATACTTAAGTTTAACAATTGGTGGCGGTGTTAGTAATATTGCCGTAATTAGTCAGGATAAAATTATTGCAGGTTGTTCAATTTCTTTAGGTGGTAAGGATTTTGATGAGGAGATTTGCGAATATATTTTAAATAGGTACGATTTGGAAATTAGTCCTAACATTGCTGAAAAAATTAAAACATATTGTGGTAGTTTAATTTTACAGGATACCTCAAATATGGAAGTTATGGGTATTGATAAAAACACTAAAGCTCCTAAAAAAGAATTTGTTTGTGCAAATGATGTAAGGGCTGCAGTTATTCATTTTTTTGATTATATAGCGAGTGTTATACAAAAAGTTATTAAAAGTTTATCACCTGACGTGGTGGCGGAAATTATTCCAAATGGATTGTATCTTACAGGTGGCATTGCTAACCTTGCAGGAGTGCAAGAATATTTGTATGAAAAATTAAACATTGTGGTTCATACAATCGAAAATCCGGAAAATTGTGCATACTTAGTTTAAAATTACTTCAATGAAAAATATTTTTAATTTTAGGTTTTTTATAGTTTTGTTCCTGTCTATAATGGCGGGAATTTTTGCTGTTACAAACTATTTAATACAAGCACCTTTATATTTTTACATTTTTGTTGGGATAATTGGGGCATGTATTATTTACATTGTTTTATGCGTATTAATAAATAAAAGTGGTGTGCTGTTTACAAAAATAAAGGTTATTTGTGTAGTAACAATAATTTTGGGGTTTGCTTTAGGCGGAACTTTAAGTTATGTTAAGTTAAATAATTTTAAACCTCAAGATTATCAAAATAGCGTAACAATTGTTGGCACTATAAGTAAAATGAGTGTAACTAGTGGTGGTTTTGATTATATTATTGTAGAAGATTGTAATATAAATGGCGCAGATTCTAAATATAATATTATTGTTTACTATGAAGGTGATTTTGACTTTAATGAAGGCTATATAATAAAGTTTGAAACTAATATTTCTTTAAACGATTATAAATCTCTAGAAGGTATTAATGCTTATTATTTAAATAATAAGTTAGCATATACAGCATTTTGTTATAGTTTTGAAATATTAAACACTGATGTTAACTTTTTACAGGCCTTTAAACAAAAAGTAAATAGTAACTTATTTAATTATATGGACGAAGATGTTGCAGGGCTTTCAAGCGCAGTATTATTTGGTCAAAAACAAAACTTAAATCCTATAATAAAGGGGTTGTTTTCAAGTAGTGGAGTATCACATCTTTTAGCGATATCAGGTTTACATGTTGGTATTTTTATTGCAGTGCTATATTTTATACTTGATAAATTTAAAATAAAAAGATATGTCAATTTTATTGTATCAAGCATAGTGCTAATTTTGTTTAATATAATGTGTGGCTTTACTTCTTCGGTTGTAAGAGCAAGCATAATGGCGCTCGCTATTCTTTTCTCTCAGTGCTTTGGCAAGAAAAGTGAGAGTATTTCAAACCTAGCATTTGCTGGTATTATTATATTAATTGCGTCTCCATTCTATTTATACGATATAGGTTTTCAACTATCATTTTTAGCGGTATTTGGTATATTGCTTTTAAATAATCCTATTAGTAAATGCTTAGTAAAAATTAAAACACCACAAAAATTATCCTCAATGATTTCAACAACCGTTAGTGCAACATTGTTTACACTGCCTGTAGTTGCTAATAGCTTTGGTTTTTTGGCGCTTAGTTTAATTTTAGCAAACATAGTAGTTATACCTTTATTTACTTTATTTTATATACTATTATTAATTTGTGTATTACTTTCTTTAATTCCTGCTATTGGGCAAATATTGTTAGTCCCTAATTTTGTTTGTAATTTAATGCTAAATTTAATAAAAGTCTTTTCGAATTTTGGAATAATTAAAATTTTTGAATTTAGCATTATTCCTATTGTTACATGGCTATTAATTTCCATAATTATTTCTAAATACACCATGCTAAAAAGTGAAGTTAAAATAATTGCTTGCTCATTGTGTGTTATAATTTTTGCAGTTTCTATTTATGTTAATGAAACTCAAATAAATACTTATTATAATAATGTCTTTATTTATAACAATGTAGCTTCTTCATCAATTGTTGCGGACGAAAATGGCGATGTGCACATTTTAAATATTGATAATGGGGCTATTTCGGATATTGCAAATTTAACCACTCTATTAAACAGTTTAAAAATTAAGGACATAAAGTCTGTAATAATATCTAATTATGACGCTAATATGCAAAACAATATTGGCGAGTTTTTGCATGACTTTAAGGTGGATGTAGTATATATTCCGCATACTACTTTAGATTATAATGTACAACCATTAAAACAACTCGTGCCTCAAAATTGTGAAGTGAAACTGAATGACTTTAACGAAATTTGTTACTTAACTCCTAATTTGTATTTTTATGCGATATATTCTAATTCTAATGCTTGTAAATATTTAATTTATAAACTGCACGATAAAGTAATTGCTCTATCTGTTAGTAGATTAAGTGAAGGGCAACTAATTGCAATTTACAATCAAGTAAAAGAAGGGAAAATAGATGTGCTAATACAAGACTTAATTCCTATGTATTTTGAAAACAGTATATGGGTAAAAAATAGTTTAATTATTACAAATATAAGCCTAATACAAAATAATGAAAAAATAGTGAAAAATGCATCAAATTATGTTAAACTATTAACTAAAGGGGAACTTAAGTATGAAATTTATTGATATTAAAAAACATTTAAATAGTGGGGCGTTTAACCCGGTTTATTTAATTTATGGTGATGATGAAGAAGTTTTAAATATTGCTGAAAAAAATTTTAAAAATATTATAGACAGCGCTTTTAAGGACTTTAATATTTCGACCTTTGATTTGGAAGAATGTGAACCTCAAAAAATAATTGACGCCTGTAATACCATGCCTCTTATGTCGCCGTTTAAGTTGGTTATTGTAAAAGACCATGTAAAAGACGCGGGTAAAGAAGATAATTTAAGTAGTAAAAACTCTGTAGTAACTAAAATAGTTGAATATTTAAAAGAGCCAAATACAAGTACAATATTAATTATAAAAACACAAGAAGGAAGTACTTTTTATCAAAAATTAAAAACTACTGCGACGCTTGTCGATTGTAATAAACTAGATACTGCTGTTTTAAAAAAATTTATAGTAAATGAATGCGCAAAAAAAGAAACTTCAATAAATGAAGACGCAATACTAAGCCTTATTGAAATATGTAATTCAAATTTAGGTAGTATAATTTCTGAACTTCAAAAGTTAATTTCTTTTTGTAATAATAAACAAATAACAGTGCGTGATGTTGAAAATAATTGTACTAAAAATTTAGAATATTCTGTGTTTGAACTTTGTGAAGCATTGTCACAAAAAAATGCTGAAAAAGCTATGTCAATAGTTGACGATATGCTTCAAAATCCAAAAAATCAGCAAATGGTTTTACCACTTATTTCTGCTCATTTTAGAAGACTTTTTATGGTTGCCACAAGTGATGTGTCTACGGCGGAAAAGGCGACCCTTTTAGGCGTAAAAGAGTATGCTATAAAAAAAGCGCAAGAGCAAGCAACACGTTTTTCAAAAAAGAAATTAATGGAAATTTTAAAACTTATAAATAATAGCGAATTTAACATTAAAAGTGGTAATGGCGGGCTTATTGATACCATATATCAAATAATATTATATGTTTTAAACAATTAAAGATTGAGGGAAAAATATGAGTGATATTTTTGAAAGAACAATTAGTTTAATAGGGGAAGATAATGTAAAAAAGCTACAAAATTCTAAAGTAGCAATAGTTGGTCTTGGTGGTGTTGGTGGATACACCCTAGAGGCACTTGCAAGGGCAGGTGTTGGCTCCTTTGTGCTAATAGATAATGATACTATAAGTGCAAGTAATATCAATAGGCAAATTTTAGCTACAAATGAAAGTGTGAATAAATTTAAAACATTGGTAGCAAAAGAAAGAACATTAAATATTAACCCAAATGCGAAAATTAAAACTTACGAGGTGTTTGTAGATAATAAAACTATTCATGAAATTGACTTTACAAATGTTAATTTTATAGTTGATGCTATTGATACAATGAGCGCAAAAATTGAACTTATTAAAAAAGCAAAAGAATTAAATATCAGCATTATAAGTTCAATGGGAACGGGTAATAAACTTGACGGCAACTCTTTTAAATTTAGTGATATTTATAAAACAAAAGTTTGTCCCGTTTGTAAAGTAATGCGTAAACTTTGTAAAGATAATGATATTGAAAGTTTAAAAGTGTTATATTCTCAGGAAACACCTTTAAAACCCAAACAAAATATTGCGCCTAAAACACCCCCAGCTAGTATTTCTTATGTTCCAGCAATTGCTGGCTTATTAATTGGTGGCGAGGTAATAAAATCAATAATAAATTATTGGGGTGAAGGGATTGACAAATCCTAAAACTTTTGTTATATTTTAAAGGATTTTTATGAAAAGAGAATTAAAAGAGCACCAAATTATTGAGAAAAGCATAATAAAAACATATAGGAAGGAGTTGTGGGCTCCTTTTATTCACGCTGTAAAAGAATACGAACTTATACAAGAAGGCGATAAAATAGCTGTTTGTATTTCAGGCGGGAAAGATAGCATGCTACTTGCAAAATTAATGCAACAACTTCAGCGTGTGTCGGATTTTGACTTTGAACTTATATATTTGGTTATGGATCCTGGATATAATAAGGAAAATAGGGAAAGGATTGTAAATAACGCTGAAAAATTAAATGTGCCTATAACTATTTTTAATTCTAAAATATTTGAAACAACACAAGAAGTTGTTAAAAGTCCTTGTTATTTATGCGCGAGGATGAGAAGAGGCCATTTATACGCTAAAGCAAAGGAACTTGGTTGTAATAAAATAGCATTAGGTCATCATAAAAGCGATGTTATTGAAACCACTCTCATGAGTATGCTTTTTAGTGGTCAATTACAAGCTATGCCACCAAAACTTAAAAGTAAAAATTTTGAAGGGATGGAGCTTGTTCGTCCAATGTATTGTATATTGGAAAAAGATATTATAAAGTGGGTAAATTATAATAATCTTAAGTTTATTGCTTGCGCGTGCCCTATGCTTGAAAAAAACGAATTAGAAATAAATTCTGCTCGTAAACAAACTAAGGAATTAATTGAAAAACTAAAAGGGAATATTAATGAAGTGGAACACCATATTTTTGAGTCAATTCATAATGTTCAACTTGATACGTTTGTGGAGTATAAACAAAGGGGTGAAAAGCATTCATTTTTAGAAAATTTTGACCCAAAAAGTTAAAAAATCATATAACTTTTTTAGATAGGAGTATTGACTGTATTGCAAAAATATGGTATATTACTACTGAATAAATGAAGTGTTTTATATTTTTAAGGGGGAAAATATGAATAAAAAAACTAAAAAAGGTTTAATTGGTGCTACAGCAGGTGTTCTTGCTGCATTTTTAGTGTCTGGTAGCGTAGCATTAGTTATTTCTGCAAGGAATAGGTCAGTTGGGCTTGATGCTAATCCACCTAAAGAGGAACTTGATAATCTTGACAATTTAGGTCAAAATTCAGGTGATAATAATACTCAAGGCACAACGCCAGATAACGCATTTAATAGCGATATTATTGAGGGTAACTTAAATAATACTATTACAAACACACCTGTAAATAATGAAAAAATAAATGAACTACTTTCAGGTAATGTTGAAGTTGTATTAAATGATAATGGGTTAATGGTTACTAACACTTATGCATTTGATTCTGCTAATAAAACTTACACACTTACAAGTGTTATTGATTTTGGTGGTTTTGTCTCACAAAGCACAACAACTGGCTCTTATGTTTTAAATGACCAAGGCGTAATTTTATTATACCAAGGCGCTGGCTTAAACGCAGGTTCTTCAATTACAGGTTCATCTATTAATGGTGGTGTTGAAAGTGTAGGCGCGATTTATTTAGATGCAAATAATAACGTTATATTCACAACTCAAACCGAAGAGTTTGAAGGTTCATCAAATGTAGTAACACCAACTCCAG
>JAZOQJ010000099.1:0-6616 GCA_045655985.1 Clostridia bacterium
AGTGTATTTAGGAAGTAAATCTTCCTGCGTTAAATTTAATTTTGCTAAGGTTAAATTCCTTTCATTTAATAAATATCTAAATTCTTGTTCTAAAAAGGCAGTAGGTTTTCCCGCATTTTTTTCTTGCGCTATTTTTAAAACTAAACGCCTACATTCCTTGTCCTTTGCTAAATATTCAGGATTTGCTCGAACAAAAGCTGTATTTTTATTTGCTAAAGTTATAGCGTTTTGATGATTTAAATTAATTTTAGTTAAAACACTTTGTGCTATTTGTTCATGTATCATAAGAAAACCTCCTTTTTAGCATTTATTAAATTATACTAATATCGTCTAAATTTGTAAATACCTTATTTAATTCTTCTACAGAATATGACCTTTCAGTAAAATTACTTTGATTATTTACTTTATTATTTTGTTCGTAATTTACATTTGTTTTTTTAGCGTCCTCGACTGTTTCCACGCCATTTTTACGCCAATTAAGTAAAATTTTATTAACATAAGTTAATGGGTTGACTTTGCCCGCGCCAAGAGACAGTGCATATTTTATTAAATTTTCGTTTATAAGCCACTCGTTAAACCAAACTTGCATAATTTCCCTATCACTATTAGTTAGTTGACGAATAATGCCTGCCTCTTTAAGCATATTTTCGTATTGCTCTGTTTCGTTTAAAACACTTAAAATATAGTCATTAACTGCTTCAATAGAAATTAAGCCTTTTTTATAAAATTTACTTACTAAGTTGTCCATACCCTCTAAAGAGTGAATATTTGTCATAAACGCGTAGCGCGCTAAAGAAATTAATGTGTCATTATCAAAGCCAAACCTATGCCATTTTGATAAATAAATATCTACAGTAGATTCAAAACTTGTAAGTTTTATTCCTAGTTTTGTTGTAATTTTTTCAGCAACCCTAATATTATCTTCAAAAGATTTTTCATACTCTTCAATATCAGAAAAATTAAATAGTTCAAGCCTATAATATGTTTCAAGTTTTTTATCTAAATCCTCAAAATCTGCCGGTTTTTTTATAAGGCGCGCAATTTTTACTATAAGCGCCTGTTCAAAACCAAAAGTTTTAGTCCATTTTGCAAGAAAGTCCTTTTCCTCAAACGAAGGCGCCCTGTTTTTATTAAGCGCTTTTAAAATATCCCTAACTTCCTGACTTTTTACTTCAAGTTCCACAAACGCATCATTAAGTTTTTCGCACGTTAAAATGCCTTGATATGCAAAATTTTTTGCAACAGATAAAATATAAGGATAACCTACCCTATTATTTTTAGTGTTAACACAAAATTTAGCAACCATTAATAAGGCGTCTTTTTCCATGTGCATACTTTCTAAAAAGCAATAATATTCCTGGTACTCGTTAACGCTTATCATCCTGCCAGAAATTATTGCTTGAATTTGCCTATTAAATTCAGAATATTGATTGCTAGAATAAATACGTTTATGTTTTATATCGTCTTGAGGCGCTAAAAAAGCCACCTCAAAATTTTCCTCATTTAAAATTGCGACTAAACCCTCAGTTTGTAAGGAATAAAATAAACTTTTAACATCTTCTTCATCAATATTCATAACACTAGCAATAGATGAAAGGCAATTATCAACACTACTGGAGTTTTGCGCTAAAAACATGCCATAAAGATATAACTTTGTTTGGTCACCACTCAAAAATTTTAAATGGTAATTAATAAATAAGTTATCAATACTAGTTTTATCTTTAACAACTATTTCGCTACTTAATTTACATAGTCCCATAAAACGCCAAAACTCCTTTAATTTTTTACAGCCTTATTATACAATAATTTTTTTTTATATTCAAGTAAATAAAGGCAAATTGGTGTAAAGAAATTTTTTGAAGCAATATAAATAATTTAAAAATTTTAATTCATATTGTCAAATTAATCATAATAAAATAATTTGACTAACTTTTAAAAGAGGTATTTATGATAGTAATTAAAATATTGTTTTTTCCCTTAATTTTAATTTTCTTTTTATTAAAAAATTTAAAATCGCATGAAAAAACCAGTATATCGCAGGTGTGGTATACAATATGCCCTAGAAACAGATGCAGAATTTGTAACGAAGATTCTAAAAAGCCTACACAAAAAAACAAAAATTTAAAATTTAAACTAATAATTGGCGCTATTTTGCTGATTATTTTAGGGGTAGCCCTTACAATAATTTTAACTCCTAAAAATCAGGATTTTTTAGTAAAATATAGTTCTAACGTAAATGAATATACGTTTAACATTGATGTTAACTGCGCAAACAAATCTTTAACCACTACGCAAGAAATTAGTTATATTAATAAAACAGGAGGCGACCTTAATTGTATTAAATTTCATATATATCCAAACAATTTTGCAAAAGGGGCTATTAATAAGCCCGTAAGTTCATTATATGAGTCAGCCGCATACCCTAATGGGATTAATTATTCAAATTTTACTTTAACATATGTAAATATAAATAACAGCGCTGTAGAATACGCTTTAGAAGGCACAGATAAAGACATTTTATGTGTATACTTATCAAGTAATTTAAAGAGCAACAAACGCGCGCAAATTATTATGGAATACACCATTACTCTCCCTAATATTAATCATAGATTTGGATATGGCGAAAACACTATTAATTTAGGCAACTTTTACCCTATTGCCTGCGTTTTTGAAAATGGCGAATTTTTAGAAGATAGGTATACAACAAATGGCGACCCATTTTATAGCGATATGGCAAACTATAGTTGCACAATTTCATATGATAGTGATTATGTTTTAGCCTCTTCTGGTACACAAACTAAAACAACAACACAAAACAACAAAAAAACAACCAACATTGTTTGCCGTGCCTCGCGCGATTTTGCGCTTGTATTAAGTGACAAGTTTAATATAAAAGAAACGACAATTGATAACACAAAAATTTTATACTATTATTATAATGACGAAAACCCCGAAAGTTCAATATCAACTGCAAAAAAGGCTATAGAAACTTTTAATGAAATGATTGGCACCTACGAATATCCAACACTATCAGTAGTTGAAACCAATTTTGTATATGGCGGAATGGAATATCCGAGTTTAGTAATGATTTCAGACAAACTTGAAACCCATGAAGACTACGAATATACAATAGTTCACGAAATTGGGCACCAATGGTTTTACGCAATGGTTGGAAACAACGAATTTGCGCATGGTTGGATGGATGAAGGTTTAACCGAATATATTACTGCTTGCTTTTACGAAAGACACCCAGAATATAATAAAAATATAAAAGATATTATAGACAACGCCGAAAAAAGTTATATGTTATTTGTTGAGGTTTACGGCTCTGTTTTAGGCGAAATAGACACATCTATGGATAGAAAATTAAATGAATTTAACACCGACCCTGAGTACACTTATTTAACCTATGTAAAAGGTATGATTATGTTTAGTAATTTAAGAAGTGTTATAGGAAATAATAAGTTTTTTAAGGCATTACAAACATATTTTAATGAATTTAAGGGCAAAAATGCAACTCCAAGCGATTTGATAAAATGTTTTCAAAAAGCAAGCAACAACAGTATTGTAAGTTTTTTTGATAGTTATTTAAAAGGTAAAGTAAAAGTTATAGAACTTGCTCATTAAAGCACAAAAAAAGTTAGATAAATTCTAACTTTTTTTTATCGGGTGACCCGCAGCCATTATACATAGTTGCAGTTTCCTTTTTAAGTATTTTGCCTTACTTAATAACATAGGTTTTCTATCTTTTTTTTGCAAGGGTGACCCGCAGCCATTATATATTACTATACTTTTATTTTAAGCATGCTCCCTTACTTTACCTAATGTTTTTTACAAAACTTTTACCATAAAGTTGGTACACCATCTACATAGTGCCAATAGCCAGATTGGTTAGTTTCGCTATAGAAGTAGTATGAAGCACCATCATTAATATACGAACCGTTATTCCAATGATCACCAAAAGTCATCCCATCATCGCTGGTTGCCTCAAAATATATAGTAGACCCATAGTGAAATACACCAGCACCTATAGATTTTACTGATTCGGCTATTATTATTATCATATTATTATTGCCACTTATAGATGCATCTAATCCAGTTATTCCATTGCTAATAATAACAGTGTCTGCTAAATAGGTTCCTACTCCAGAAATATTAGATAGCGTACCTTTACCTTTAAAAGTTAATACACCATCTTCAATATATGCTGTTATTTCATTACCTTCAGCAGATTCAAGTTCCCAATAATTAATACCCCAAATTCCTATTTCACCATTTTTACCATAGCACCAGTAGCCTGCCTCTTCGGTTTCCGAATAATAATAAACTTCTGCGTTATTACTCCAAGGTTGCGGTGAGTTCTCTTCTATACCATCTACTCTAATATCATCATGAATACCATGTTCCATATAAATTATTGACGCCTCGCCTAAATCATTAAATGCAGAATGACCAATATATGTTACACTTTTTGGAATAATAACTTCAGTTAAGCCTGTGCAACCACTAAATGCATTAGAATAAATTTCGCTTAAGGTATTTGACAATTTCAAACTTGTTAGGGTTGTAACACCATTAAACGCATTATCATAAATAATTGTAACCGTGTTTGGAATAACAATTTGTGTTAAAGCGGTACCTACAAACGCAGAAGCTCCTATTGATGTTACCCCTTCAGGAATTATTACAGATGTTAAACTTGAACAACCAGAAAATAGTTGATTTGCAATAGTTGATAAGCCTTCTGGAAGTGTAACAGAAGTTAAACTTGTGCAATTATTAAATGCGCTAACTCCGATGACTGATACATTTTCAAGATTAATACTTGTTAAATTTGAGCAACCACTAAATGCATAATTGCCAATACTTGTTAAACTACTTGGTAAAGAAATTGAAGTTAAACTTGTGCAGCCATTAAATACAGAAATGCCAATACTTGTTAAACTACTTGGTAAAGAAATTGAAGTTAAATTTGTGCAGCCACTAAATACATAATTGCCAATTGTTTTAATACCACTTGGTACTTCAAAACTTGTAACATCAAGTGTTGGTAAAGAATAACTGCCCAAATGTTCAACATAACTTGGAATTGTAAAGTTTTTATAAGCGCCAATAATAGTATTAGTTGCTATTTCAATAATACAATTACCATCTACTTTATAATTTTTATTTGTGTTAGGAATTACAATTTCATCAATATTTACGCCACCTCTAAATGGGTTGCCATCTATACTTTCCAAAGTACTTGGCAAAGAAACCTTAGTTAAACTAGAACAACCACCAAACGCACTATTTCCTATGTTTTTTACACCTTCAGAAATATTTAATGTTTGCAAACTTGAACAACCAGTAAATGCACTAGCGCCAATATCTGTAACACTACCCGGGATATATAATTCGGTAAGTTTTTCAGTTGCACCGCCACCGAAAGCATTGGAACCAATTTTGCTAACAGTTGATGGTATTTCAACCCTTGTTAAATTTGTACAACCATAAAACGCGTAATTACCAATTGCGGTAATACCTTCATCAACAACAACTTCAGTAATACTTGTCCTTGCTGTTCTCCAAGGCTGATTTCTGTTAGTGTAGTCTTTCATATCGCCTTCACCAACAACGGCAAGAAGGGTTTTTTCGCCACCTACATTTGCAATAAATGCATATGCATCAGTACCTGCAGTTGAAGATACTTTATATGATTGTGATGTTGCAACAACGGTATCACCAATTGTTAAGGCAGGAACGCCGTCAACATAAGTTAAGGTGTACGCTGGAAGCATACTATCAACCATTTTTGAAAGTTCAGCAGTCGCAGTTATTAGCGCATTGTTATCTTTTTGCATGGTCGCCATATTTATATCTATTTTAAGTTCAAGTTTAGTTCCTGCAGGTGCACCATTTAAAATATAAGTGTTTACACCGTCAGTAACTTCATTTGGCATGGTAAAGGCAAAGTCCAAAACGCCAGTAACTATTTTGCCATTGCCTTGTGTTTGATTTTTAGGGAGTACAAAAACTTGGTCTACAGCGCTACCATTATTATAAAAATTTGGGTCTTTTGCAAGAGAAATATCAGTTACTGATAAGTAAGGTTGCGTTAGTGGGTCTGTATCGTCAAAAAGTAGTGGAGTAATATCTGTATCATTATACAAGACTTTTGCTTCGTAATAAATTTTAGCATAAGTATCAACACTTCCAGCGTTATAAACTTCAAATTCAAATTCAATAGCATCACCTGGTAAAATATAATTTATACCTCTTTCGCCAGAATTTGTATTTGTTAAGTTTATTGTATTGCCTGCGCCAATAGCCACCGAGCCAAATTCCATAATGGTTGAGGCTTCTTTTTCTTTATGACTAGTGAACCAAGCTATGCCGGTAGGTATTAATAATGCTAAAATCAAAGAACTCATTAATACTACTGTTAGTATAAATGACAGATTTCCTTGTTTTTTTTCAGCCATAACATCTCCTAAAAAAAGTTTATGTAAAATTCTTTACCAAAAATAAAGAATAAAAAATTTCATATAACATATTTAGGATACCCTAAATTTAATATAATTACAAATTAAAAACGACTATTTTTTAAAAAAATAAAAATAATTAAAATAATATT
>JAZOQJ010000100.1:0-6604 GCA_045655985.1 Clostridia bacterium
AAGACAGAGCAACAATAAAAAATGCTTTAAAATAAAATATGTTTTAGTAAGCAGGATAAGAGTTGTATGCATTTGAGCCATTTTTAGGTCTAAAAGCCCTAAAAATCAGCACTTTTGACGTATACACTTTTCAAAAGTCGCTGATTGCAAATTTGCATGCACTCCCTTTCTAGACCAAGTGGGAAACCCACTTGTCTTTTTTTGTAGAAATTATAGTTTTTGAAGATGTTTTATGCTATACTAATATTGCTCCAAATGGAGCATTGGGTTAAAGTCAATAAGGCACAAGCATATTCTCATAATTGTAAAAATATGAGATGCAAAAACTTATTGACAAACAATGTTTTATTGATTGCGAAGATATACAAGAAAATACAATCACATTCAACCTTAATACTAAAGTATTAAGGCAAGGCAAAACAAAATTAAGTCAAAAACAAATAAAGCGAATTGCCTTTATTCTTGCTACCGACTTAAAAAACTTTGCCGAAACCAAAGGCGACTTTTCTAACTTATCAGCAAATGTTGTCTATTCACATTTGCAATCCAATCAATAAAACAACTAAGAAGGATTGAAAAATCCTTCTTTTTTTGTTATACTTCTAGTAGGAGAAATTAAAATTTATGAGATATTTTCAAAAGAAAAAACAACTAAGGCAAATAAAATCTGACATTGATACTCTTTGTATGTATAAAATCACATTAAAATCACCAGGGTCATTTGATAGTGGTTTATCATACTTAAACAATCAATTTGATATGACTGAATATGCAATCAACAACCTTAATCGCTCATTAATGATTTATTTAGGGAAAGAAGATTGTTTAAAAGAGTGTTTAGAACTTCTTCACAATCTTCAAGATGATTATATTAAAGAAAGAAAAATTCAAACAGAACAATTTAACGAGCTTAACAGACTAAGAGAAGAGCATCAAATGGAAAAATGCTTACTGTCTACTGATACAGAAGCATTTATATATAAATATCATAGAGCAATAAATCAACTTCAAGAAATTGCACACAATACTGTTATTAAATATACAACACAAATTAAAAACAAAATAGCAAATGAGAATTATAAAACATATTTAGATAAGACTGATTTAGAGATATTACAAATAAACAATCAATTATATAATCAATTATTTGCACTAGAAAACAACTTAAGAAAATATATTATCGCCAAATACAAAACGTTGTATGGTGATACATCTTTATCTAAATGGTTAAAGAAAGAACAACTAGATGCATTTTCTAAGAGAAAAGAAGAAGAAAATAAATTTGGAATATCTTCACGAGGAGATAATATAATTTATTATTTGGATTTTAACGATTTAGGTATCATAATTCAAAACAAATTTAAAGAAGGTTTCAATGAAGAGTTTAAAAGAATTGATGAAATAGTTCCTAAACTTAATTATTTATACCTTATTAGATGTAAAGTAGCTCACAATTCATTAACTATAACAAGTGATGAAATTAAAATGGCGGAAGTATTTATTTTATATATTCTTAGAATTATTTTTAAAAAGTACTAATTTTTAACTTAATCCACCTAGCACCAATATAGATTTTTGTGTTCGGATTGGATAACGGTCTTCCCGCCACAATCTTGTCCATTCCAGCCAATAATGGTTGGGGTGGTTTTTTTATTTAATAAAAATGATATATACATAAAGTTTGAATAGCATTGATAAAAATATAATTTGTGTTAAGTTAAGATTAAAAAGTTTCCCGCAAAAAACAACCCTATTAAACTTCGGGCTGTTTTTTTATTTAATAGTATTTATTTAATTAATATATTTTTTGTTTGATTTTATAAAAGTCTTTCCATGCGTCATTTAAATATTTGGGATAGTTATTTATAGTTATATCATTTGGTTTAATTTTAGATAAATCTGTCCATTTAATTGGCATTGAAATTGTTGCTGTGTCTCTTGCCCTTAAGGAATAGGGGGCAATACAGGTAGAACTTTTACTATTTCTTAAATAATCAACAAAAATTTTATTTTTTCTTTGGTTTTTTCTTATATTTGTTGTAAAAACTTTGGGCCATTTATTTTCAGAGAGGAGAGCTATTTGTTCGGAAAATTTATAAAATTTGTCCCAAGATGTACTTTCAAAAAAAGGAACAATTATATGATAGCCTTTGCCACCACTGGTTTTTAAAAATGATTTTAAATTGAGTTTATCTAAAATAGATTTTATTTTTAAAACTGCTGACCTTAATGTTTGCAAGGACAAATTTTCGTCAGGGTCTAAATCAAAAACCATAACGTTTGGCTGATTTATTTTTTTTACGTTACTTGAGCCCACGTGAAATTCAAGAGAACCCATTTGTGCTTGAAAAATTAATTGTTCTATAGTTTCTATATAAAAATATTCTTCGCCTGAAACCTTTTTTGTTTTAACCATTTTTTTATCGGTTGTAGGATGTTTTTTAAAAAAGCAGTCGTTTATTGTGTTATGACAACGAATAACACTTAAAAGCCTATTTTCAATAAATGGAAGCATTAAATTTCCTACATCAATATAATATTTTATGACGTCTAATTTGGTTATTTTTAGTTTGGGGTAAAGAATTTTATCAGGATTTGTTATTTTTATTTCTTCCATTTGCCCTCCAAAACAACGTCACTTGCTTTTTTATCTTCACGCAAGGCTATAAAACTAGCTTGGCGCAGTAAATTTTCTTTAGTTAATTCTGCAAACTGAATTTCTGCAACAAACTTAGGTTTTAACCAAACAACATTTTTTAGTTTTATTTCTTTTTCAAAAGGACATTTTTTTACAATATCCTCATTAAAAGCCTTAACTAATTCTTTTTTATCTTTTTCGCTAAAACCTGTTCCTACTTTGCCAACATATGTTAATTTTTTATTTTCATAATAGCCCAAAATTAAAGCACTTAAAATATTATTTTTTTCACTGGTTGCATAGCCTACAATAACAAATTCTTGACGCATATAGCATTTAATTTTTAACCATTCTTCTGTTCTTTTTCCAACATATTTAGCATTTTTCTTTTTTGCAACTATGCCCTCTAAATTATTCTTTTTAGCAAAAGCAAAAGTTTGCTTACCTTGAGTAGTGTGCGAGGAGTATACTAAGTTTTTTTCGGCTTTAAACAAAAGTCTTTCAAGTTTTTGTTTTCTTTCTATTAAAGGAACCGCTCTTAAATCTGCACCATTAAATGCAAGTAAATCAAAAACACAATAGTACAAGTTGTTTTTATTGCTTTTTAAACTATTTTGAAGTAACCCAAAGTCAGTTTTCCCGTTTTTGTCAAAGCATACAATTTCACCATCTAAAACAAAAGAATCATAGTCGAGTTTTTTTAAACTATTTACTATACTTGTGAGTTTTTTTGTATAATCATTACCATTTCGGGTCAACATTTTAACTTTTTTATTTTCAACAAATGAAAGTATTCTATACCCATCATATTTTATTTCAAAAAGCCAATCTTTACCTGTCGGGATTTTGCTTGATAGCGTTGCAAGTTGCGCGCTAGTTTGTTTAAATGGTAATTTAGTATTTGTTTTATTTTTTAAATTAGCAAATTCATCTTCAATTTTAATCATAAACCAATTATTGTCTTTAAATTTTACTAAAGACCATGCCCCGTTTAGTTTTTTACCTTTTAAAAAAATTTTTATATGCCCTTTTTTGAGGCCTTTACTAAAATCTTCAAGCGAAACATATTTACCCTTGTCAAAAATTTCCACAGTTCCAGCGCCATAATTCCCT
This sequence comes from Clostridia bacterium, assembly GCA_045655985.1. Taxonomy (GTDB): domain Bacteria; phylum Bacillota; class Clostridia; order Christensenellales; family UBA1242; genus JAZOQJ01. Next base: position 3,752 of record JAZOQJ010000100.1, read on the forward strand.
TTAGGTATTATGCCTTCGAAATTTACATAGTCAATTGGATGGTCTTCTACATGAACGGCAAGGCGTTTATCTTTGGGGTTTGTTGATATACCTTTAGGTATTGCCCAACTTATTAACACGCCTTTATGCTCTAATCTAAAATCATAATGCTTGCTACGAGCCTCGTGATATTGAACGACAAATTTATTGCCGGTTGAAGTTTTAGTTTTTCCTTTTGGCTCTTTTGTAGAATTAAAATCACGTTTTTTATTGTATTGTGTCAAACTCATAATTGTGCCCTTTTCTTAGGTCGTTCATCTTTTAAACTCTTTTGCAATGCGTCCATAAGATTAATAATTTGAATATTTTCTTTTTCTGGTCTATCTTCAACAATTTCATTACCAGCTATTTTTTGTTTTATTGCCTTTTGAAGTTTAATATGATACTCGTCTTTAAATTTTTCAGGTTCAAATTTTTTAGTCATTTTGTTAATTAAGTTTTTTGCCAAATCAACCTCTTGTTTTGAAAGTTTTGATTTTGCTATTTCTGGGGCTTTTTGAATTTCGTTATGAAAATAAAGAGTATTTGCCAGCATTTTTCCGTCACGCACCCTTAAAAGAAGGATGGTTTCTTTTGTTCCTAATACAGTTTTAGCAATACCTGCTTTTTTTTCGCCTTCCATTGCCTTTAATAAAACCTGATACGCCTTATCTGCACCTGTTGGCTTTACAAAATAGGCTTTGTCAAAATAAATAGGGTCTACTTCACTTAAATTTACAAATTGTTCAATTGTAATATTTTTGTCTTTTGGAGATTTTATTTTTTCAAAATCATCATCTGTAAAAATTACATACTTGCCTTTTTCATACTGATAGCCCTTAACAATATCTTCATTCTTTACAACTTTATCATTACAATCTACGCAAGTTTTTTTATATTTAACACGTGATTTAGTTTTCTTTTCGAGCATATTAAAACCAATATCATTTTCTTTAACCGAAAGCGATAAGGTAATGGGAATATAAACTAAACCAAATGTAATTGCACCTTTATATGAATACGCCATAATTTTTCTCCTTTAATTTATTATTTGTAAGAAAACCTTTTTTATTGAAAGATTTTTGTTTTTTATTTGACTTTTGTAAGAGGTTGGTGTTAAAATTTAGTTGGAAAAGTTGGAAAGGTGGTAAAAATATGACGCAAGAAAAGTTTATTTGGACAGCAAAAGTTGGTGACAAAGGTCAAATTGTAATACCAAAGGAAGCCAGAGAAGTTTTTGATATTAAAAATGGCGACTCTTTAATTTTATTTGGTGATATAAAAAGAGGTATTGCTATTGGAAAGTATGACGATTATATAAAGTATGTTGAGCACGTATTTGAAACAAAAAACAAAAAAGATGATTAATATTTTTGAATTATTAGTAAATAATTTATTCATAAGGTTTTTTATTAGCATTTTTAAATAATTTTTAAAGGAGAATAATTGTGGGGGTTATTTTAGAATACAAAAACGTAAGTAAAAGTTTTGGCGAAAAAGAGGTTTTAAAAAATATTAATTTAAAACTAGAAAAAAATAAAATTATAGGGTTATTAGGTAAAAACGGCAGTGGAAAAAGCACCCTATTTAAACTAGCAAATGATTTATTAACCGCAACAAGTGGCGAAATTTTAATAGACAATAAGCCTGTCGGCGTGGAAAGCAAAAAGGTGGTGTCTTATTTGCCTGAAAGGACTTATTTTGACCCTGGTTTAAAAGTAATAGATGCAATTAATTTGTTTGAAACGTTTTATGAAGATTTTGACAAAGAAAAAGCAGAAAAACTTTTAATTGATTTAGATTTAGACAAAAACATGCGTCTTTCAAAAATGAGCAAGGGCATGAAGGAAAAGGTGCAACTTGTGCTTGTTATGAGTAGGCGCGCAAAAATTTATATTTTAGATGAGCCACTTGGAGGCGTTGACCCTGCAAGCAGAGATTATATTTTAAATACCATTCTTAAAAATTTTGACAAAAGCGCTACATTATTTATTTCCACTCACATGATTGCAGATATTGAGAAAATTTTAGACGAAGTTGTGTTTATTGATGACGGGCAAATAGTTTTACACGAAAACGCTGAAAAACTTCGTAAAAAAGAGAAATGTTCAATAGATGAAATTTTTAGGAGGAAATTTTATGTTAGGTAAACTACTAAAAAACGATTTAAAACGCAACATGCGTTGGATGTGGATTTTGTTTGGCGCGACCATTTTACTCGCAGGCGTTAGTAGAGGTTGTAAAGAACTTGGTGCTAATGTAGCATTATTTAAAATACTAGCAATTTTCTTTGAATCGGTTGCCTACGCCTTAATTGCAAATTGCATTATACAGCCATTTTTAAGAGGGTTTTTAAATTTAACAAAGTCGTTATACGGGGATGAAAGTTATTTAACACATACTTTGCCTGTTTCAAAAAATCAAATTATTAATTCAAAATTTTTAACTGTTTTAATTGAAGTAGTATTAAGTTTTATTACATTAATTATTGCTATTTTAATTATGTTTGCCTCGAAAACAATGTTGCCTACTTTAAAAATGTTTTTGTCAATGCTTATTGTTGGCGAATTTTCTATATTTGTTGTTTTAACATTATTTATTTTATTAGTAATTGTTGAATTTTTAATGTTTATTTCAATTATTTATTTTTCAGTAGTACTTGCTTACAGAGAAAAAGAACAAAGGGTGTTAAAGGCATTTTTATATACGGCGGCTTTTGCTTTTATTTCGTTAACATTGCTTTCGGTATGTTTGTTAGTTGTGCTATTAATTAATGGCATTAATATTACAAGTGCTGTACTCACATTGCCTATTGGTGCATTTGTAAGCATTGTT
>JAZOQJ010000101.1:0-3421 GCA_045655985.1 Clostridia bacterium
TAATTTGTAAAGTGTTCATTTGCACCCATTTCTCAATCAGTGCTCCCGTAGTATACACCCTAAAAAAAACAAAGTCAACAGTTTTTAAAAAATTTTTTAATTTTTTTTAATTTTTTTATTTTTTGACAAAAAACGTCGAATTTTAGCTTTTTCTATATTTTATATTTATATATTTAAAGTAATAAAATTAACATTATTTAAAATACATTAATAAATTTTTAACTTTTTCGCATTGTAAATTTACTGTTTTTATTTGAATTGAAACTTTTTTCCCGTATTTTTAACTTAATTAAATAAAGTGCTGAACAAACAACATACACCGCCCCCAAAACTGCACGAATGGGATAAACTACATCAACAAATGTTTTAAACCCAAAAAGCGAAAACATAAAAGCGCCTAAAGTTAACACAACCCCACTAAAAAATTTATTTGGAATAAAATCAGTAAGCCATTCGTTGCAAATTACTGAGTTTGTTAAAATACTTGTAAAAATTGACATTAAAAGCACAATAACATAAAAAAATCCGAGCCATTTACTTATTGAAAATGCGAGTGCTAAAAAAGGCATATCATTACTTTGAGTATCCAAATCTGCAAGCCTTAAACTAGTAAATATAAGAATAAGCAATAAAGAGAGTATCAAACCTGTAATAAAAATGCATATTTTAACTCCTTTTTTCCGTTTAATTTTAGAGCCCTCTGCTATAATTGTGGCGTTTTCGTAACAATTAAAGCAAACATAACCATAAGACACCAATACTCCCGTAAACAAACCTTTCTCACTCACATTTAAACTATTTGTTAGAATAGAAAAATCACGTCCTTTAACAATTCCTAAAATTGAAATAATAATTATTGATATAACAATTATAGGAATAAGAAAGGTTGCTATTGTTTCTAGTCCTTTAATACCATGTTGTAGTACCAAAACTGTCATTATTGCTATAATTATGCTTGCCAATGGAAATGAGCTATTAAAATCTAATAAATTATAAATTGGCTTACTACAACTTTCAATACCCGCATACATTGCAGCAAGAACAACAAACGTACCTATAAAAATAAAAAAGTCCGCAATTAAATAAAATTTACCAAACATTTTTTTATTTAATGACGATATATTTTGTATATCAACTCGTTTGCCAAGTGCAACGAAAAGTTCAAACACTAAATAAAAAATAAAGCCACATAGCCCCATTAAAAATATTGCCATAAAGTATGAATAATTAAAAAACGAAAGAATTTCCGCACCACTTGCAAACCCTGCCCCAATAATTGCACCAATTATAATAAAACTTAACGAAAACAACTTTTTCATATAAGAAAATTTTATGACGAATACAATTATAAAATAACTTTTATAAAAAAACACCCGCCAATTTTGGCAAGTGAATTTGCAATTTATTTTTCTGGTTTTACAATAATAATTCTATGGCAAGACGGACACACAAGTTCGCCTTCTTTTTTAATTTTTTCGAGGGCTAGTGACGGAAGTTCCATTCTACATCCTGCACACCTAGTGTCGTTTAAAGAAACAATTACAGGGAAAATTCCTTCCGCTCTCATAGAATTATATCTATTTAAAGACCTTTCGTCAATTTTGCTTTTAAGTTCTTTAATTTGTTCTTTATATTTTGCTAAATCGTCAGCAACTTCATCTACTGATTTTGTAAAATTTTCTTTCGCTTGCATGTGACTTTTTTTGGCAGCAATGGCTTGCTTTCTTGCGTCTTCTCCAGCAATTAAAGTCTTTTTAACTCTTTCATTAAACGCATATAGCCTCTTTTCTAGTTCAGCTAAGGATGCATTAGTTTTGTCAATTTTAGCTTTTAAATCGGCAAGTTTTTCAGCGTCCAAACCACTAATTTCTTGGCTAGTGTATTTATGAACTAATGCAACACCTTTTTCTTGAACGCCCTGAAGTTTTTGAAGTTCATCAATAAGTTTTTTTGCTTCTTCATCCAAACTTAAAGTTTTGGCTTGGGCTTGTTTAAAAGATGAAGCAGCCTCCTTTGCTTCCTTTTTATCGCTATTAGATTTTAAACTTTTTTCAATTTCAATGCACTTTTTTTCTAAATTTTGTAATTTAATTAGTTCTTGTATCATTTATTTAATTCCTTTTTATTTCTTTTTTGCATTCCTTTTAACTTCAGCTATTGCTTTATTTAAAAGATTTTCTCTATCTCTTAGTTTTTTAGTAAGTTCTCCATTGGTTTTTTCTTTGAAAACCTCAATTTTTTCCTTTTCTTCTTGCAAATAAGCCATAAACACCTTGTAGTTATCGGTTAAGTTAGTTTTGCCAAAATAATAATCAAGATAGTTTTTGAACTTAGTAGTTCCCCTACGAACCTTTATGATATTATAATATTTACCTTTTTCATAAACCATAATATCAACAACAATTTTATAACCATGTTCTGAAAGATATGTCCTAAGTTCTAAAACATCAGATTGAGGTCCTAAAACAAATTTATGAAGTCTTTTGGGTTTTCCTTCCAAAATTTTTATTATTTCTTTACCGCCCATGCCGGCAATAACAGCTTGATTTACTTTATCGTATTTAGTGATGTTTTGAAAGCCGTCACTTTCCCTAAAACTAATATATTCACCAATATTTAGTTTTTCCGCTAAAAGAATTGATTTTTGTAAACTTTGGCTACTTATATCTGTTGATATAACCATATCTGCCTTATTTTGCAAAATAAGTTCGCAAGTAACATATCCATGGTCGCAACCAATATCCGCAATTTTTTTAGACACGTCACATAAATCAACAATCATATCAAGCCTTGTTCCAATTTTTAAAACAGATGCCATAACTTGCTCCTTTTATCCTAAGAAATCTTTTAATTTTTTACTTCTGCTAGGGTTACGTAATTTACGAAGCGCCTTTGCTTCAATTTGCCTAATTCTCTCACGAGTTACTTGAAATTCTTGTCCAACTTGCTCTAGCGTTTTAGGACAGCCATCATCTAAACCATAACGAAGGCGAATAACTTTTTGTTCCCTTGGAGTAAGAGTACCTAAAACATTCATAAGTTGACTTTTTAGCATTGTACGAGTGGCTGCTTCCATAGGAGATATTGAACTTTCATCTTCAATAAAGTCTCCAATTTTGCTATCTTCCTCTTCACCAACAGGACTTTCAAGAGAAATTGGGTCAAGAGCTATTTTTTGAACTTCCATTACCTTTTCAACGGTTAAATCCATTTCTTTAGCAATTTCTTCAACTGTAGGTTCATGGCCAAGCGCTTGTGTCAATTTTTTTACAACCCTACCAAGCCTATTAATTGTTTCAACCATGTGAACAGGAAGTCTAATGGTCCTTAATTGGTCAGCCATAGCCCTTGTAATAGATTGCCTAATCCACCAAGTAGCATATGTAGAGAACCTAAATCCTTTAGAATAGTCATATCTTTC
>JAZOQJ010000102.1:0-10567 GCA_045655985.1 Clostridia bacterium
CGGTAGCGCACTGCCTTGGTAAGACTTGGTTGGCTACCCCAAATTACCTGAAAAACTTAATATTTTAACCACAAAATCGGCTTATGCTGTTATGGCTCAGTAGGTAGACCACCACCTTGGTAAGGTGGAGGTCCCGTGTTCGAATCCCGGTAACAGCTCCAATCTAAACCTTTGCAAAACCTTATATTTAGGGCAATTCAAAGGTTTTTTATTTTCTAAAAATTTTGATAATTTTTTTCTCAAAAAACATTAGGTGTCAATTTGGGGTTTTGTAGGTGTCAGAAAAATTGCACCAAAAAAGGCAGATAATCCAAAATCGGACTATCTGCCTAAATTGTTCTAAAACTATCAAAAACTGCTCCCGTAGGTGTCAATTTATTACTGCAACCAGTTTGAATTTTTACGTTCCAATTATCTTTTACAAGTTTTCCATTGATTTAAGTTATTAAGTTTCTTGTAAAAAGTCAGTATTTGTTACTTGATTCCACAATGTTTTAAGATAAATTCCATTTATATTTGCATTCTGTGCAAAATTTTTAACATCTGAATAATATTGTTTTTGGTTGTTTTTTATATTTAACAATATAATCTCGTTACTAGAATCGTCTAATAATACTCCATATCTTGTATTGTTGTATGTAAATTCTAATTCCCCATAATTTTCTAAAGCATCAATAAAGTCTTCAAAATTCGCCAAAATTGCAGACTTCCCTTCTTTAAATTGTTTTATAGCATTATTTAAAGTTGGAATATTTCTAATTCCTGCAGTATTTGGATGGTCAAATGATTCTTCTGATTGTCTCCAACCACAGATAGTACATTTATTCCCGTTGCCAACAGAGTCTACAAAAATAACATGTCTACAAACAGGACATGTGGACTCTATATTATATTCATTATTTTTATACATAATTTCAAATGCTTAATCCTTATATATATTTAGGATTTTCAACTTTATCCCAAATATCTTTAATATACTCATTCCCAATTTTGGCATTTTTTATAAAGTCATCTTTGTCAGCGAAGTAATACACATTGTCCGGACTCCAACCAAATTCAATTTTACTGTCTTCTTTTAAAGTCACACAGCAATTTAATCCTTTATACCAAAATTCTACTTCACTATAAAAATATAACATTTCCATAAAATCGTTTAAATCTGGACTAAAAGGCTTTCCTTCTTGATATAATCTCTTTGCTTTATTTAGAGATACTAAATTAGGAAAAATAACTTCATTTTCATTTTCCTCATCCATAACATCATTATACCAATTACAGTGAAAACATCTTCCTTGTCCATATATATCAGTTAAAACAGAATTACCACAAATGACACATTTTTTCTCTATCGTTTTATTCATAATTTACTCCTTTTATTAACAATAATTATCATTTTTTGGAACAGGTTTTTGTCGTGGCTTTTTCTTCATCCAATCCCAAGGATGGTCATGTGGAAAAGTATGAGAATTATTCGAATCTCCATGTTTCCAATCTCTATCCCAAATAGCCATTTCATCAGGGCCATACCATCGTTGTTGCAATAACTCCCCAGTTATTTCATCATAATAATCTGTTCTTGAATTTGGCGTATCCTTTCTTTTTTCAATATTCTCTCTAGCTGGCCCGTAAATAGGCTCATTTATCCCACCACTAGGTTTACACATTCCCATTATAGCACCTCCTGTGGCAAAAGTCCAAAGGTTTTAGAAATTGTCTGCCCATTATCGCCTAATAATATGAAGAAAAGCTCTTTACCATTTAAATTTTCGACTTTCAGTGTTGTGACGAATTTTCCAATGACATTATATTTTGTTTTTATTTTAACACCATCTAAAAACCAAATTATTTTATTTGTAAATAAAGAAGATACAGCGATTGTTCCTTGATAGTTATCTACTTCTATGTAATTCACTTTCGGAACACCAATCAAACTATTGTTTGTTCTTTTCATTTCAAATAAATTTTTCATTTTTTGATAGCTAAGAAGATTCCAATCTATATCTTGATATGGATTTTCAATAAATGGAATATTTAGCTCTTTTATTGTCGCATTATTAAGACCAAATTTAGATAAGTCGGCTACAATTTTCCATCTATAAATCTTATTTCTTTCTTCAAAGTCCATTTGTGCTTGTGTTAAATGAGAAGCATAATCTAATTCGCTACACTTATTTACATTCATAAAATGTCTTTTGGCTTCTTCTCCATAACCTAATCTTTGAGAGTTTCTAATATGTTTAACACCGTGACATTTGCTACATATTCCGATTATGTCTTTAAGAGTTTGAGTTTTCTTTTTTATATCAAATTCCCATACCTCATGAGCGTCTAAATCATCTGTTTCATATCCACAAATCGCACATTTATGATTTGCTCTTTCATAACATGCATTTCTTAGGATATCCCAGTCTTTTTTACAAAGAGTTCTACTAAAATCATTTCCCCAAGCACCTTTAGGCAGTAATTCAATTTTTAATTTCAAATCTTTCATACTGTGCCTACCTTGTTGGATATAATTCACCTGACAAATATTTCTTCATATAATTATCAAAGCCCATTTTGGCAATTAATTCTTCTTGGTCAAATGGACTAATAACCTTAATATTGCCAGTCATTTCTTCAAATGGTGTTCCATAACAAATAATTCCTGCAGGTTTAATAACTTCCATCATTTTATTATAGCTTTTCATAAATTCTCGTTTATATTCCTCTCTGCAATAGGTGGAAACAGCTACAACGGAACCTTGTTCTATTCCATCAAAACAAAAATCATAGCTGTCTTCACCAGCACAACAAACTGTAGGAATAACCTTCATTCCTTGTTTTTGCCAAAATGCACCACACCACCTATTTTTAAACACACTATCTATTTGTCTAGCAAGTGGCATATCTTTATATGTGCTAAATTCAGGTGTAAGTAAAGCATAATATTGGTCTAACTTCTCAAGAGTAACATTCGCTTTTTCATAAACATTGTCAAAAAGCCAATCGTAAGTGAAAAAATGAATTGTTTTATGTTTGTTATCTTCATCTTGCAACTTTGTTTTTGTATAATTCCATAGTTCAATTTTATCCAAATCAATTTTTTGCTTTTTGATAAGTGGCATTCCATATTTCCCAACGCCTTTGAATTCATTTCTAACTAGCCTTTGTTTATTTTTTCGCTTTTCATCTTCATATTCATTGTTTTCTTTGTTAATTTCATAATTTTGCTTCATAAGTTTCTCCTTTTAAAATGCAAGAAGGCTAAAGAAACAAAACATTTCTTCAACCTTTTTTAGCATTATATTATATGGTTTTTAACAAATTCAACATTCACTGCCACTTTTTTCTTACATCTCAAAATCTTTTTATTTTCTGCTTTTTCTTCGTTCTTCACGTTGTCGTTTAAGTTCTTCATACTGACGGTCGAGTTCATCATTGGGCATTTCTTCGTAAGTTATCGGTTTTTGTTCGTTAAAGGTGTTGTTGTCTAGGTGGTAGGCGGGAACATCTTTTTTTATGTGTTCTTCACCATCGTAAAGAGACGTGTCATTAAAAAGACTCATGATACTACAAAATTATAGTCTTATCAGGTTGTCGTAAAACAAAATAATAAAAAGTTTGTTTTTCTATTGCAAAAAATAAACAACTATGTTATCATTAAAGCATGAAAAAACTACAACAGCAACAACAATAAAAAAAAGTGCTTTATCTTATGGCACGTTGTTTTGTTGCTTAAGGTTAATTTAAAATTTTAAATAAGTCACCTTAAGTGGTGGCTTATTTTGTTTAAAAGGAGTTTTTTATGGCTATTGATTTAGAAAATATTGTTCCTACAAATTTTATTGAAGAAGAAATTTTGGATGATTTAAAAGCGGGAAGGACTAAAGAAGTTATAACTCGTTGCCCTCCAGAACCAAGCGGATACTTTCATATAGGTCATTGTAAAGCATGGGTTATTGACTTTGAAACAGCACTAAAATTTGGTGGATACACTTATTTAAGGATGGATGATACCAATCCAACTAAAGAAGAAGGTGAATTTGCCGAAAGTTATGCTGCTGATTTTAAATGGCTTGGTTACACCCCTAAGGCTACAATTTATGCAAGTGAAGCGTATAGTGAAAAAATTTATAACTTAGCAGAACAAGCAATTATCGATGGCCTTGCTTATGTGGATGAAGAACCACAAGAAGTGCAACTTGCTAAAAAAGGTACTTTAACAGAGCCTGGCGAAAATAGTCCTTTTAGGGATAGGCCTATTGAGGAAAACTTGAAGTTATTTCGTCAAATGCGTGAAGGACTTCACAATGAAGGCACATTAACACTTCGTGCAAAAATTGACATGGCACACCCTAATATTTTAATGAGAGACCCAATTATTTACAGGATAATTAAAAGTGTTAAACATTATAGGACTGGCGATAAATGGTGTATTTACCCTATGTATGATTTTGCGCATCCTCTTCAAGATGCACTTGAGGGCGTGACATACTCTATGTGTGACTATGATACCTATAGGGTGCATAGACCTCTTTATGAATGGGTTATTGAAAATGTTTGGAAAAAACCTTATGGTCCTAAACAACGTGAATTTTCTAGGTTTAATTTAGAAAATGTACTTTTAGGTAAAAGATACCTTAAACAAATTGTTAAAGAAGGCAGAGTTTTAGGTTGGGATGACCCTAGGTTTATGACTATTGTTGGTATGAGAAGAAAAGGCTATACCGCCGATGGCATTAAAAACTTTATTAAAAGTTTAGGTGTTACAATAAGCCCATCAACTATTCCGTTTTCTGCTTTAGAGTTTCATATTAGGGAAGACCTTAATAAAATAGCAACGCGTGCTATGGTGGTTTTAGACCCATTAAAAGTTGTTATAACTAACTTTGAAGGACAAGAAGAAATAGAGGTGCAAAATAATCCAAACTTAGAAAACGCTGGCACTCATAAAACATTGTTTAGTAAAGAAATTTATATTGAACAAGAAGATTTTTCTTTAAATCCACCACCAAAATATAATAGGCTTGTTGAAGGTGGAGTTGTTCGTTTAAAAGGAGCATACATTATTAAATGCAATAAAGTTGTGTTTGCGCAAAATGGCGAAATTGACCACTTGGAGTGTGAATATTTCCCTGAAAGTAAAAGTGGTAATGACAATTCTGGCATAAAGTGTAAGGGTACAATTCACTTTGTTTCTTCAAAAGATTGTTTCCCTATTACTATTCGCAACTTTAAAAATTTAACTAAAATGGAATACTTGTGGCCACAAAAAGAAATTGAAAACGGAAAAACGCTTGACGATATTTTAGAGCCAAATTCTATGTGGGAAACAAAAGCGTTAGCGGAAAATTTCTTAAAAGGCGCGAGGGTGGAAGACAAATTTCAATTTATGCGTAAAGGCTATTATTGTTTGGATAAAGATAGCACAGCCGATAATTTAATTTTTAACCATACAATTTCGTTAAAAGATGGCTTTAAAAAATAATAAAATTAAAAAAAAGTTTAACTAATAAAAAGTTAAACTTTTTTGTTTTTAAAAAACTTCTTCACATAGTTTTAAAATTTCATTAAGCCTTTCTTTTTGATTTGTGATAAATAAATAGCCCAAAACTGCTTCAAATGAAGTACTTTTTTTATATTCTTCAATATTTGAATTTTTTGCAATGTTTTTAGTATGTATGTTTCGAGCATTATGTGCAATTTGAATTTCATTTTCATTTAAAACGCCGTTTAATTTATCTAAAAGCAATGCTTGTGTTTTTGCACGTACTATATTGCTAGTTTTTGAATGTAAAATACCCGCTTTTGCAGTTGATTTTTTTACATAATATGTTCGCACATATAATGAAAAAACAGCATCACCTACAAAAGCAAATACTAAACTATTGTAATTTTTTGATTCATTTATTGTGATAGATTCAAAATTTACACTATTAAAAATTTTATCCTCTTCCATATTAACCTCAATTATTTATTACCTAAGTTGGTTGTTTTAAAAGTAGCGCCATTATACCATTTATCACATTCTTGGTGGAAAGATAGAAGGTGTCCGCCTTCGTTAAAACTATATTTGGAGTTTGTCGTAAAAATTATATGATCTGCAAGATTTAACCCATTAAGGTAAAGATTAAAATAAAGTTCGCGCGTAAGTTTTATATCCTCTGGTGAAGGTGCGCATGAGCCAGAGGGATGATTATGTACTAAAACTACACTACTTGCATTTGTTGCTAGCGCTGTTTCGATTATAGATTTTGTTTCAAAGGTTACTTTATTATTTGAGCCTGTGCCTATTTGTTTACAAGTTAAAAGCATATTTGAACTGTTTAAAAATATAACATGTAGTTCTTCTTTCGGCAAGTACCTAATTCTATCTCCAATAAACATTTCAATATCGTGTAGATTGGATATTATTTTTAATGTTTTTGACTTACATTCTTTATATCTTTTTAAAATATATTGAAAACTATTTAATAAAATTGCAGTCCTTTTTCCAAGTCCAGAAACTTTTATAAGGTCGTCTACATTTGCATCTAGTACATTTGCAAAAGAACCAAAATAATTTATCAGTTCATGTGCCATAGGATTGGTATCTTTTCTAGGCACGAACATACTTAAAATATATTCTAAAACTTCGTGGTCAGCCATGCCATCAAAACCATTTTTGACATAAACAGACTCCCTCATGCGAGCCCTATGCCCATCGTGTATATTTTTTTGTACCTTATTTTTAAAATCTGCAATATTCACTTTATCCCCTCTTAAATTAACTTTTATATAGTATAACAAAATATAAGTCCTTTTGCAATAGGCTTTTGGTTTTTAGTTGTTTATTAAAAGTTGTATTTGATTTTTTGCTATATTTAAAATATGAGATAGGGTATCATTAATGCAGAAAAAAGTTGTTGTGCCAATATGTGAGATGTACTCTCAATAAGACGCTATAAAATAATAATTGTGTGTATTATAAAAACTTTCTACTTTCTTTAAAACAAGATTTCTTTTTGTAAATTAATTTTTAATTCTAAGTCCTTTTGGATAGTGGTTGTTAATTGTGTTGTTTTTACTTTTTCCGTAACCTAAAGGTAATTGTTCTGCTAATATTGCACAATAACCATCACTTGTTTGAGCACATATTTGTTCTCCACGCAAATATTGAAAAATTCGTTCATCATTTAAATTTAAATTTACCTTGTTTGTGCATTTTGTGCCAAAAGCGGTAAATAAATTATGATGTGGTTTTAAAGTTTTTTCAGTTAAATCACATATGGCTACACCACAAGTTAGTAGTGGTAAATTTTGTATTGGAGCAATGTTGTTTGGGTGAAGATAAATTAAATTGCCTAGCTTTGTAAAATTGCTACTTTCAATATTAAATAAATCTTTTAAAAGTTTTTTAATTTGATTACCTTCTTTGCTTGTTTCTTTTGGTCTATATGGTATATATTCTCGCTCTGGTTCATTATTGTTTTTTAATATGCAAATAAATTGGCCCTCTCCAAAATTTTTAAATGGATAAAACCTTCTGGCTTTTTTTAAATCATCTAAATCAGCAATTATTTTTCCGTTTTCAGAAACTTTATTTATATTGTCGTCTAATTCGCATATGGAATATTCATGATGATTTTGTAAAAAGTCATAAACCACTTGTTCGTTTTCGTTTAGGTTAAAAGTGCAAGTAGAATAAATCAAATATCCTCCACCTATTACACAGCTGGATGCATTTTCTAAAATTTGTAATTGTTTTTTAGGATTTTGAATAGTGGCGTTTTCGCTCCACTCTTTTATAGCGTCGCTATCTTTCCTAAACATGCCCTCGCCCGAGCAAGGAGCGTCACATAAAACAGCGTCAAATTGGTGTTTTAATTCTTTTGCAATTATATTAGTATCACAACATGATATTGCGACATTAGTGTACCCCAATCTTTCAATGTTGCTCCTTAAAATTTGAGCACGTTTTAAATTTATTTCATTACTTAAAACAAAACCATTTTCACCCACAAGTTCAGCAAGTTGTGATGTTTTTCCGCCGGGTGCGGCACACATATCTAATACCCTTTTACATCCAAAAGGTGCGAGTTTACTTAAAGCGAAAACTGCCATACTACTAGAGGGCTCTTGTATATAAATTAATCCCGATTTATGTAAAACTGAATCTCCCAATTTCAATGAATTGTTATATAAAAATAAATTTTTGTTAATTTTGTTTTGCTCTATAGGAAAGTCAATAAACTTATCTAAGTAGTTGTGAGATGTGGTGTCATTAATACCTAATTCTTCAAGTTTTTTGGTATTAACTCTAAATGCTTTAATAGGCTCTTTTTTCATGCTTAATAAATAGTTGTCATAATTTTGTCCTAAAATGTTTTGCATGTTTTTTAAAAAGATATCGTTCATAAAAATTCTCCTAAAAATTTATTTAAATATAACATAATTCTTTTAAAATTTCAATTTATATTTTTAAATAAAAATAAAATAAGTTGATATTTTTGAGATACTCGAGTATTATATTATTATGGAAAAAATTGTTGTTACTGAAAATAAGCCGTCTTTTTTTTATGGTGCGCTAACAAATATAGCTTCATTAGGTAAGCCTAATATATCAAAATGGCTTATGGAAAAAGAATTAAAAAAGACTGTTGTTCAAAACTCATATAAAACAAATATTTTAAAATTTTGGGTTAATAATTTTTCGCAAAAATATATTAATGGTATACAAACTTTTATCATTAACGAAAATGCCACCAATGCACTTGTGTATTTTCATGGTGGGGCGTATTTAACAAATCCCACAATGTTCCATTTTAATTTTATTAAAAAACTTGCTAAAATAACTGGGTTTAAAATATATTTTGTGTTGTATCCAAGATTGCCTAAATATACCTGCGCCGAGTGTGTTAAATTGCTTGAGGGTTGGTTTAATGAAATACCTGAAAAAAATGTAATGATTGGTGGTGATAGTTCAGGTGGAGGTTTGGCAATAAGTATTAGTAAATATTTAACCGAAAATAAACTTATAAATGTTGATAGGGTTTTTGCACTTTCGCCTTGGCTTGCACCTTTACTAAACAATGAAGATATATTAAAGTATGAGGAAAGAGATTTGGTTATAGACTATAACTACTTAAAAAAAACGGGAGCAAAATGGGTTGGTGCTTTAACGCAGGATAATTATTTACATTCGCCAATTAATATCTGCAATTGGCAAGATACTCCACTTTTGATTTTAAGTGGTTCTGAAGAAATGCTTGCGCCGGATATAAAAAAGTTTTGCGAAAATAATAGTAGTAAAGACATTTTGTGGTATGAGTTTGATAAAATGCAACATGTGTTTACCCTTTATCCGTGCAAAGAAGGTAAAAAATCAATAAAAAAAGTTGCTGATTTTTTGCTTTGCGACAATTTTCTTAATAATTAAACAAATAATTGTTGAAATATTTATTTAAATAAGTTAGTATACATGTATAAACTAATTTTAAGGAGATAATATAATGGGTGGAGAAACAATAGCACTGCTTGTGGTGCTTGGCGGATTATTCCTTTTAATGTTTTTTTCTACAAGAAAACAAAGAAGGATGCAACAAGAACATCTTGAAAAGATTAATGAATTAAAAGTTGGCGACAAAGTTAGGACACATGTTGGTATTTACGCGACAATTAAAAATATATATGAGTCAACTGATGGCAAAATAGCGGTTTTAGAAATTGGCGAGGGCGATAAAAGCGTTTGTTTTGAAATGGAGTTTAGGCTTATTTATGGGCTTGATACTAAAACTGAAGTAAAATTTGATGAGGGAACCCCTCTAAATTCTATTGATAGTGCTGAAGTTTTAAAAGCAAAAGAAGAAATAAAAGAAAAAATTGAAGAAGCTGAACTTAAAGCTACTTTTGATGAAGAAAATGATACAAATGTTTAAAAAATTCCCCGTATGTTATGGGGATTTTTAGTTTAAAGTGTTATTTGAGGAGTTTTTATGGAAGAGGTAAGGTTTGAATTAGATGCAATAAAAAATATTTATTCAGATTTTTCAAGTGAAAACAATAAAACATTAAAGCGTGAATTTGTTGACCATATAGAAAATGCGTGTGATGAAGTTCCTGCTTTTGAAGATTTTAGAGTTTTAATATCTTGTCAAAACGAAGTTTCAAAAAATGAAGAACAACTTGCTATTAATACAATAAAAAAACATTATAAAAAGAAGTTTATAAATTCAAAAAAATCAATAATGCGTAACACCTTTATTTCTTTATCAATGCTTGTAATTTCAATTGTGTTAATTTTTGTTTTGCATTTTTTAAATGTATATAAGGTTAATTATATTATAACAACTTTACTAGATATTATTGCATGGGTTTTTGCGTGGGAGTTTACAGATATTATGTTTTTTAAAAATGCAAAAGATAGGAGTGATAAGCGATTTTATCAAAAGTTATTAAATGCAGAAATAAAAATTATAGCCCAATAAAAAACGACTTAAAATTAAGTCGTTTTTTTTAATTTGGTTTATTTATTTGCTTTTCAAATTTTATAAGTTTTTCTTCTAATTTTTTATCAAAAACTTCTTCGCCATAATAATTTTTCATC
>JAZOQJ010000103.1:0-8294 GCA_045655985.1 Clostridia bacterium
AGATTAAATATAAAACAAATTTATTAATATTTATAATAATATTTAAAATCTTTATAAAAATATAACTAAATAAATAAAAATTTAAAGGAATTAATATATGGGAAAAATGGTGGAAATTTTAGCGCCTGCTGGCGATATGGAAAAGTTAAAAACTGCACTTTACTTTGGTGCTGATGCTGTATATTTAAGTGGCAAAAGGTTTGGATTACGTGCATTTAGTGGGAACTTTACTGAAGACGAACTTGTTGACGCAGTTGCCCTTATTCATAGCCAAAATAAAAGGGTTTATGTAACAATAAATATCTTAGCGCATAACAATGATTTTGATGGACTAAAAGAATATTTAGAGTTTTTAAATTCAATAAAAGTAGATGGCATTATTGCATCTGATTTAGGTGTTGCTAGTTTTGTTAAAAAGTATGCGCCTGAAGTTGAACTTCATGTATCAACTCAAGCAAGTATTACGAATAAATATTCAGCAATGCACTGGGTGAATTTGGGTGCGAAACGTTTAGTACTTGCTCGTGAACTAACGCTTAAAGATATTAAAGAAATTAGAAATTTTATTCCGCAAGATATTGAACTTGAATGTTTTGTTCATGGCGCTATGTGTATATCTTATTCTGGCAGATGTTTACTTTCTAATTTCATGACAGGAAGAGATAGCAATCGTGGTGCATGTGTGCAAGCGTGCAGGTGGCAATATGAAATTAATGAAGTTAATCGCAAAGGTCAAAGTTTTCCGATTTTAGAAGATAATAAAGGCACCTACATTTTAAATAGTAAAGATATGTGTTTAATAAACCATGTTAAAGAGTTGATTGATGCAGGTATTAATAGTTTTAAAATAGAGGGAAGAATGAAAAGTCCTTACTATGTAGCAACAGTTGTAAACGCTTATAAAAAAGCAGTAATGGAAATTTATAACAATATAAGTGAGAATAAGTCTCAACAAGAAAATACTGATATTGATTTTAATGAGAACAAGTCTCAACTAAACAGGCAAGGCCTTATTAATGATACCTTGTCTCAAAATAGTGATCACTGCAATTGTGTTAATGATACCACGTCTCAAGTGACTGGCACTTTTATAAATAAAAATGTTAATATGCAAATATGCGCAAATAAAACAAATTGGGTAAAAGAAGTTCAAAAAACAAGCCATAGACAATTTACTACAGGTTTTTATTTTGAAGGAGAAGATAAAGAATACTTTGAAAACTCACTGCCTGTTCAGGATAGTGAATTTATTGCTATGGTTTTAGAAGGCACAGATGAAGAAGGATTTACTTTGGTTGAGCAACGTAATAGATTTGTTGTTGGAGATATGTTAGAAGTTTTATCGCCTAGTGAAAATTTTAATAAAACCTTTATAGTAGAAGAAATGAAAAATGAAAATGGTGAAAGTGTTTCAATTGCTGACCAAGTAAAACAAAAGCTTTATTTGAAAACACCTATGCAACTAAGTAAAAATGATATTCTAAGAAGAGATAAAATATAATTTAAAATTAATTATTTATGCTCAAATATGCATAATTATTCATATTGTGACTTGTAAAAATTATCATAAAAAATTAAGATTAATAGTTATAATTTTATTATTGGACAGGCAAGAAAATTAAATAGAAATCATAAAAATACTAATGTGAATTTTTAAAGGGCATTGGTATTTTTTTATGATAGAAAGTTTTGTAAATTTTTTAAGTAAAATTATGTTTTTTTCTTCTTTTGTTTCAAGCGCCACTGGCTTTCCAGAGCCACTAACTGTTGAAGAAGAAAAAGAAATGGTTTTAAGGTTTAAAAATGGGGACAATTTAGCGCGCAAAAAGTTAATTGAACATAATTTAAGGCTGGTTTCGCATATTGTTAAAAAATATTCGACAGCAGGGGATGCGGATGATTTAATAAGTGCAGGTACAATTGGTTTAATTAAGGCTGTGGATAGTTTTTCTCCTGATAAAAACACACAACTTTCAACATATGCTTCGCGTTGCATTGAAAATGAAATTTTAATGTTGTTGCGTCTTACCAAAAAACATAATGTTTTAGTGGGGCTGGAAGAAAGCATGGGGAAAGATAAGGAAGGGAATGAAATAACTCTTGCAGATATTTTGTCAGACGAAGAAGAAGATTTATCTCAAGAACTTGAAAAAATAATTCTATCCGAAAAATTAAATAAAATAATGCAAGAATGTTTGCCTAAAAGAGAGTATGAAATTATTTGTTTGCGGTATGGCCTAAATGGGCAGGCGGCATATCCTCAACGGATTGTTGCCAAAAAGTTAGGAATTAGTAGGTCTTATATTTCAAGACTTGAAAGCAAGGCGCTTTTAACCCTAAAAGAAAAAATTAAAGATAAAAACCTAATTTAATATTGTTAAATTTTATTGACTATGCTAAACTTGAATAGTTTTAAAAAAAATATACAAATTATTTAAGAGGTACTTATGGTTAAAACAAAAATTTATGATAATGGCTTAAAGCTTGTGGTTGAGGAAATGGCAAATTATGAAAGTTGTGCTTTTCATCTTTTTGTAAAAACAGGCTCCATAAACGAAAAAGCAGGCAATTATGGCATATCACACTTAATTGAACATATGCTATTTAAAGGTACACAAAAACGAACAGCTTTTGATATTACTAAGGATCTTGACAAAATTGGCGCTAATGTAAACGCATATACTGACAGGGCTGAAACTTGTTACTATACTAAATCAACAGGCGACCATGTTAATGAGTGTGTTGAAATTTTATCGGATATGTTTTTTAATAGTGTGTTTGACGAAAAAGAACTTGCATCTGAAATAAAGGTTGTTTGTGAAGAAATTGCAATGTATGAAGATGACCCTACTGCAGTTTGTGAAATTAATGCAAATAAAATTTTTTATAATGGAACAGAATATCAAAGGGACGTTGGCTCGACTGCAGAAAATGTAAAAAATATAACTCGTGCTAAAATTTTAGATTATGTTAACGAGTTTTATACAAGTAAAAATGTTACAATTTCTTTTGCTGGAAATATAACTTTCGAAAATGCTCAAAAATTAGTTGATGAGTATTTTGCTAATAAATTTAATAATGTTGCGCAAAAAGTTGAGCGAAAAATTGTTGAGCCTATTGTAAAAGAACATTTTATAACAGCTTTTAAAGATAATCAACAATCTATACTATGCATTTCCAATCCTGCTTTAAAAGCAGATGATAACAGGGTGTATGCGCTTCGTACTTTAAATTTAGCATGGGGCGTCGGTATGAGCAGTAGGCTATTTCAAACAATACGTGAAAAATTGGGTCTTGTGTATAGCATTAATAGTTCATTGTATTTAAATGATGCTGGTGGTGATTTAACAATAGTTCTTGGTACAACAAATAAAAATGTTCCACTTGCATTGTCTAAAATTAAGGAAGAAATAGAACTATTGTCAAAAGAAGGTTTGACTCAGGAAGAATTTGACAGGGCAAAATCTTGCTATATTTCAAATATAAAATTATCTTATGAAAACACTTCTGTTGTAAGTTTGTCAAATGCTAAAAATTTTGCGCACTTTGAAAAAACTATGTCAAAAGAAGATGTTTTAAATAAAATTAAAAGTGTGACTTTAAATGAAGTAAATACACTTGCCAAAGAAATTTACTCAAGTGATAAATGTGTAGTTTCTTACGTTGGAAGTGATGAAAATATTGATTTGTCAAAGTATTTTAAAATATAATTATTAAAAAAATTTAAAGCTTTATTTTTGCAAAATTTAGTTGCGTTAATAAAGCTTTTTTTATTGACATAAATTATTTTATAAAGTAAACTTATATCGTTTATACTTTCATAAAGATTAAGAGGATTTGTTTGTGAAAAAAGAAAAACTTCGTAAAGTAAAAGAATATACATCTAAAAGGGCCCCACTTACTATGCTTAATGTTGATATAGATAAAGGGTTGAGCTTAGAACAAGTTCGTGAAAGGGTAGATAAAGGGCATACTAATAAAGTAAAAATAAGCACATCAAAATCAGGTTGGCAAATTTTTGCTTCCAACTTTTTTAATGTGTTTAATGTTCTTTGTTTTGTTATTTTAATTTGGCTATTAACAGTTTGCGTTAGTTTAAATGACTTAAAAGACTGCATGTTTATTTGCATTATTTCAGCAAATATTATAATTGGTATTTTTCAGGAATTTAAAGCAAAAAAAATTATTGATAAAATGTCTTTATCGGTTGCACCTAAATCTAAAGTTTTAAGAGATGGGGAAGTTAAAGAGCTTCAAGCCGATAAAATTGTAAGAGATGACATTATTATTTATGAGGCGGGTGCTGGCATCCCTGCAGATAGTATAATTGTAAGTGGTAGGGTTTATGTAAATGAGTCTATGTTAACGGGCGAATCTAACTCTATTGAAAAAAATGTTGGCGACATTTTACTTTCAGGCAGTTATATTGTAAGTGGCTCAGCAAAGGCAAGGGTAAATTCAATAGCGGAAGAGTGTTATATACAAAACCTTGCAAAAGAGGCAAAACAATTTAAAACTGCAAAATCTGTTTTAATGACTAACTTGTATACGCTTTTAAAAGTGCTTGCAATTATTGTTATTATATTCTCAGTTCCTTCTTTTATAAATAACTTTAATGCACAACTTGTAACGGCTCTAGAAAGTGCTGGTGTGTATTCTTACTCCAATGGTTTTTGGACAGCAATTTTTGATTTTAATAATGTAAAAAATATTATTATTAATTCAAGCGGAGCGGGTGCGTTTGACCTTGCGTATCGAATGGCTGTAAAAAGCACGGTTACTATTTTAGAAGGCATGATACCTTCAGGAATGATGCTACTTACATCTTTAACTTTAGCTGTAGGGGTTATTAAAATTTCTGCGCATAAGGCAATGGTTCAGGGTTTATATTCAATTGAAACGCTTGCCAGGGTAAATTTAATGTGTCTAGATAAAACTGGAACACTTACAGATGGCACTATGCGTGTTAAAGATTTTAAACTTTTAACAAATAAACTTACAATTGACGAAGTTTATGCCATTATGTCTAAAATGGAGCACTCGTTGCAAGATAATAATGCAACAGCAATAGCCTTAAAGGAACATTTTAACTGTCCAGGTAATTATAATGTTGTAAATATCCAAAATTTTGACTCTGATAAAAAATATAGTAAAGTTGAGTTTGAGAAAATTGGCGCTTTTTATGTGGGGGCTCCTGAATATATAATGGCTCTACAAGATGGTAATGAGCAAGTGGTAAAAGCACATCAAAATGATGGGCTACGTGTCTTACTAATTGCGCGTGAACTAGACGGCGTGAAAGAGGCAATAGGCTATGTTATTATTGAAGACAATATTAAGCCTACAGCAAAACAAACTATTGAATACTTTAAAAAGAATAATGTTGGTATAAGAATTATTTCGGGCGATAATCCAATTACAGTTGCGCATATTGCAAAAGTTGTCGGCGTTGATGGATGGGATAATTTTGTATCCGCTCAAGATTTAACAGACGAACAACTGCTTGAAAAAGCAAAAACTTGTATGGTGTTTGGTAGGGTAAACCCTCATCAAAAGAAATTGCTTGTAAAATTTTATAAAGAAAATGGCAATACAGTTGCTATGACAGGTGACGGTATTAATGATATTTTGGCCTTAAAAGAAGCGGACTGCGCGATAGCAATGGTAAATGGCGCGGATGCAACTAAAAATGTTGCACACATAGTGCTTATGGATTCTGATTTTAAAAGCATGCCTCATATAGTTTTAGAAGGAAGGCGTGTTATTAATAACGTAGAAAGGGCTTCGACTTTGTTCCTTACAAAAACACTTACAATTTTCTTGTTTCAACTTTTATATATTATTTTGCAAAGAGCAGTTCCAATTACGCCAATAAACCTTGCGTTTGTTAATATAATTTGTATAGGTATTCCATCGTTCTTTGTAGCACTTGAGGAAAACACAAAGAAACTAGAGGGCAACTTCTTTGTAAATATATTAAAAAAGATAATACCTTGTGCGTTTACTATATTTGTAAGTATATTAACACTTACGCTTTTGCACGAAAACGGAATTTTATCTGTAACTGATGGTCAATTTACTACACTTTTAATTATTGCTATGTATTTAGTGTTTACAGTTCTTTTAATAGATATCTGTTTGCCACTTACAAAAAAGAAAGCAATTTTATGTGGCGCTGTAGTACTAGTTGGTGTGTTGTATTTTGGTGTTATATGTGACGTGTTTGAAAGCAATGAAATATTAAACATATTCTCGTTATCAAACCTTTATAATGTAGAATGTTTAATTGCAATTATTTGTGTATTTGCTTGGTCAATTTTATCTATAATGTCATGTAAATTGCTGTTTAAATATTTAAAGAAAAAAGACTTTGTAAATAAAATTAAATTAAGGTTTAAACATAAATAAAAAAAACGGGACTGAGATTATTTCGGTCCCGTTTTTTATTGCTTAATTACTATTTGTAACATATGTTATTGATACTTCATCTTATTTGTCATTATTGTTAAAAATATTAATTTTTTCCATTACCAAATTAGTTATATTGTTTTTACCTTCTTGTAAATATTCGCGCATATTAAAAGTGCTTTTATTTATTAAAACTTTTTTAACTGCATTAGTAAACGCTATACGTAAATCCGTGTCAACATTAATTTTACAAATGCCATTTTTTATTGCGTTTTTTATACTAGAATGACTTACGCCTTTAGCCCCTTGTAAAGAGCCACCAAGTTTATTAAATTCTTTAATTAAATTTGAAGGGATAGAACTTGCTCCGTGCAAAACAAGTGGCAATTTAACATTGTCGTAAATTTCCTTAAGTCTTTTTATGTCAAGTTTGCTTGCTCCATTAAATTTGTATGCCCCATGACTTGTGCCAATTGATACAGCTAAACTATCGATTTTTGTTTTTTTGACAAATAAAAGTGCTTCTTGAGGGTTTGTAAACTTTGATGTTTTTACATCAATTAAATCTTCCTTGCCCGCAAGTGCGCCAAGTTCTGCTTCAACAGTTACACCTTTTTTGTGTGCATATTTTACAACTTTTTTTGTAAGTGCAACATTTTCGTCAAAAGGCAAATGACTTCCATCAATCATAACGTTTGTAAAACCTGCGTCAATTGCATTTTTGCATATTTCAAAACTTGAGCCATGGTCCAAATTTAAACATACAGGTGTTTTAATTTTTTGTGCTTTGGCTTTTACCATTGCTACGCAAGTTTCAATCCCCATATACTCTATAGCTAATTTACTTGCTTGAACTATAATGGGAGTATTTTTCTTTTCAGCGGCTAATAAAATAGCATCCAAACTTTCAAGGTTTGTAAAATTGAATGCGCCAATTGCTGTGCCTTTTTTTTGAGCATCTTCTAAAATTTTTTTAGCATTTACTAACTTCATTTTTTGCTCCTTTTATGTTTTTGTAATAAAAGTATAACTTAAAAACCTAATATTTTACAAATATTTATTAAAATTAAATGAAAAATGTTTTGCAAAAAAAAATTTATATTATATAATAAAATTAGTATATTCCACACTTGGAGGTGGCGCATGAGAAAAATTAGTATCATTGCAACTGATTATAATAGTGAAGACCTTAAGGAAGTTTTAGGCAAATTAAACTCCATGTTTTATAGGCAATATCACTACGAATTAATATTGTTTGAGGGACGTGAAAACTTGGATAGTTACACATCTATTTCTAACCTTAAAATAATAAGGCTAAAAAAGAAACTTACCCTTAATCAAAAAATAACTGCCGCTTTTGAAGTTAGTGATGGCGCGTGCACTATTTTAGCCGATTTTACCACACTTGATTGCTATAAATATATTCAAAATTTATTGCAACTTTGGCAGAATGGCGCAAATGTTGTATTGACTAAACATAAAGATTTTGAAAAGAAGTTTTCTAACAAATTTAAAACAGGGTTTTATAATTTAGTTGCAAACATTTTTGGCATGTATGAATCAAGTAACTGTAATAACACATTTCAATTGTTTTCAAAATGTGTTGCTGACGTTATAAAAAAGAGCCCTCAACAAAACGCTTATTTACGTAACACTCGTGCTTGGCAAGACTATAAAGTTATGATTGTAACTACAAATAACTTTATTAAGGTTAAAGAAAATGTTCAAAAATTTACTGCGCTTGATAAATTTTGGTCTTTTTTAAGTATTTTAGGCTCAATGATGCTTGGTGCATTTGCAGGTTTTGGATACAATATGTTTAGTGTTTTTGAAAGTGCTAAAATTGTAGGTACAAGTTATTTGTTTGTAGCACTAAGTGCACTTAT
>JAZOQJ010000104.1:0-8101 GCA_045655985.1 Clostridia bacterium
CATTAGTATAACAGTAAGTGTAAATGACTTATTGTTTTGCTTTTTCGCTGTCATAATTTTTCTCCTTAATTTGTAATCAGTTTTATTATATTTTATTTTTTGTATAAAAGCAAAAAAAAATTTATGTTTTTAAAAATTTTAATTTTTTAATTTGAAAATAATTTAGCATAAAAAAAAAGCCAAAAATTTTTTGACTTTTTTTAGTAAACTATATACATTAAAAATTAATTTTTCCTTTCGTCAAGATATGTTGCCTCTAAATCTGCAATATGGAAAAGTAGCGCCTCGGGGTACATATAAAATGAGTCGGCAATTGCGTAAGAGCCACCCATTACCCTTTGGTCAAAACCGCCCATATGCCAATTGATAGCCATAGCTTCAAGCCTAGTTAAACGCATAAAGCCACCAATCATATAAACACTTTTTTCGCCATGACCATACGGAAGAGTATCTTTTACAGTATAGTAAGGCTGTTTAACCCACTCGTTATCAACTTTAACGTTTCTATATTCAACGCTATAGTAATTTGTTTTGCATAAATCGTGTAAAAGAGCAATTATTGCAATACTTTCTAGTGAAATTTTTTCCTCAAAACAATCGCCATACTCTTGTTTTACTAAATTCAAAAACCTTTTATAAACATTAATAGAATGCAACACTAATCCGTTTTCAAAATTAGAGTGAAATTTGGTGCTTGCAGGTGCAGTAAAAAAGTCAGTACTCTCAAGCCACTCCAAAAGCTTATCTGAGCCTTCCCTTTTAATATTTTCAGTAAAAATAGAAATAAATTCTTCTTTAGGTGTCATATAAATACTCCTTTATCATGTGTATATATAATATCTTATTAAAAATAAAGTTTTCAACAATTTTTGTGAATAAGTTAATATCTCGTTGTAATTTTAAACACTTTACAACTTGAATAACAAGTAAAACAAAGTTATCTTTTACCGCCTAAAATTTTGTTTGAGCCTTTTAACACAACACTAGTAGGCACAAAACGAGTTACAAAATTTAAAACTTTATATTTAGCGCTTACAATTATAAAAGGCTTCATATGTTTTTTTTCTAGCAGTTTAATTACTCTATTTGCAACAACCATTGGGCTCATACGTTTTTTTTCATTTGCTATATGTTTTGCCGCTGACACAACCGCGTCGCCATACTTGTCATTGGTTTCTAAATTCTTTTGTCTATTTTTTGAAAAATTTGTTTGAACCTCTCCCGGGCACACACAACACACGTCAATTCCCGCACCTTTAAGTTCCATTTTAAGCCCATATGAAAGCATTTGAAGCGCTGATTTACTTGCACAGTAAAAAGCCCTAAAAGGCACAGGGTACAAAGCGCACGCACTTGAAATGTTAATTATTTTAGCGCCACGTGTCATGTATTTTAGTGCATACTTAATGGTATAGAACGAACCCAAAAAGTTTACATCCATAATTTTTTGTGCATCTTCTTCACGTGTAAGTTCAACCGCTCCACTTATTCCATAGCCCGCGCAGTTTATAAGCGCGTCAATTTTATTGCACTTTACACCTATTTCATCAATAATTTTTTTTACATTGTCAAAATTTGATACATCACAAGTGTAGGTTTCAAACTCTTCGCAATTTTCACGCGATATATTAAAAACTTTCACTCCTTTTTCTTTTAAAATTTTTCCAATCGTCAATCCAATCCCAGAAGACGCACCCGTTATAATCACATTTTTAATTTTTTCCATATATACATATTATCACACAAAAATTTTTTTTCCAATTTTTACAACAAATTATCAATTTTTTAAATAATTTTATTTTTTAAGTTCAAATTATATGTATGGAAAAAATTAGCAAAAAATCTACTCTTTTATATATGTTATCATTTTCTCTTCTTATCATTTATTTTTTAATGCCTTTGTTTAATGTGAGTCAAGACCCACAAAAATTTATTTTACCTCAAGAAATTACCACTTCAGCACCAAGTTTAAACAGTCAAGAGGTAGTTCATTTTTTTACGCATCAATTAATAAGAGATAATAATCTTGCCTTTAAAAACACTAATAAATATAGAAATTATTTTGAAAACGATTTACTTACCGCACAAGAATTTACAAACTTTTTGAATGAAATGTACAACAATAATTTTTGTTTAGTTGATATTAATGATGTTATCGTAAAAACAAATAAAGATAAAGTTATTGAGGCCGCATCTCAAGATAATTCATCTATAACAAATTCAAGTAATTACAGCAGAAAATTCTACCTTAATGAGACCTTAGACCTAAATGGGAAAAAGCCATTTTTGCTTAGTTTTGATGATATGAGTTTTGATATGCACGGCAATGGACTTAGCGATAAATTAATATTAGACGAAAACAATAAAATTGCATCACTCACAAAAATTGATAACCATTATGTTATTGAATATGACAAAGAAAGTATTCCAATTTTAGAAAACTTTATAAAAGAGCACCCTGATTTTTCACACAACGGCGCACGCGCAACAATTTGCGTTACGGGTTACAACGGCATTTTGGGATATAGAACTCAAAAAGATAGTTTCTTAAACAGAAATGAAGAAATTAAAGGTGCTAAAAAATTAGTTGATAGATTAAAAGAATTAGGATATAAATTTGCCTGTCACACATATAACCATGAAAATGTTAAACAAATAACCAACCAAGTTTTAGAACAAGATTTAACTAAGTTTGAAAAAGAAGTTATAGATATAATTGGCGATACTGATATTTTTTGCTTTCCTTATGGAGAAGCAACTTTTGACAAACAAAAAATTAAAATATTAAAAGAATTTGGTTACACAAGGTTTTTATGTATTAACTTAATTAATGAAGACCCTAGTTTTGAAGATATAGTTTTTATGCCGCGTATGGTTATTGATAGGTTTAATTTAAAAAAATGTCATAAAGATTTTTTACCATATTTTGATACAAACAAAGTATTAATTTAGCAATAAAAAAAAGAGGCTTTAACCTCTTTTTTTTATTGCTCACAAAACAAACAAGGATGAGCCTCAAGTTCAAAGTTTTCGCTTAACTCTTCGCCATTTCTTAAAATTGTCAATGACACAATATCATTTGTTTTTAATGAATATATTTTTGTTTTTAAATCAAGCCAATTTTCAACTTTTTCACCATTTAAATTTGTAATAATATCGCCCTTTTGCACGCCTATATTATTTGCCGGACTATTTTGGGCAACATCAACAACATACACGCCATTTTGTGTCCTATTAAAACCATTTGAAAATCCTACATCGTAACCTAAAACTCCCAAATATGCGGTGTCATAATTTCCGTCAGCGTTTAAGTTTGTCACAATTGGGCGCGCAATATCAATGGGAATGGCAAATCCAAGCCCTTCAGCATCAGTTATTTTGGCAGTATTTATACCAATAACTTCACCAGATAAATTAATTAAAGGGCCTCCGCTATTACCCGGGTTAATGCTTGCGTCATGCTGTATTAAACTTGCTAAAGTGCTTGTTCCCACGCTAGTATCCACTTGTAAAGTTCTGTTTATTGCACTTATTATACCCTTAGTTACGGAGTGTTTAAATTGAATCGCAATGGGTGTTCCTATCGCAAAGACTTCTTCCCCCACCCTATATCCATTTTTTTGAGCCATTGGCAAATAAGGAATACTTTTGGAAGATTGCAATACTGCAAGGTCTTGTGACGCATCACGCCACTTAATTGTAGCACTCGCAATTGTCCCATCAAATAAATAAAGCCTTATGTAGTTTGCGTTTTCAATTACGTGATTATTTGTTAATACATACCCTTCGTCAGAGACGCAAACGCCTGTGCCTATACTTTCATACCCACTAGTATTTGCAACTATACCAACAACTGCTGGAGCAACTGTTGTAACTAATTCTTGCTGACTACTAATATTTGAAACATCTATAAGTTCCGATTTTAATGTACTCCTATTATTTAAAAGACTTAAATCGCATCCCGTTAAAGTTAAACTTAATAAACAAAAGAATAAAATAATAATTATAACTGAATTTTTTAATTTCATATCACACCCTTCCATAATTATATTTTGCACATTACACCCAAAATTTAATTTGCCAATTTTTTCTAAGGCTTGCTTTTTTATATCATTTTTGACTAATTTGTTGAATAAAATTGTAATGTATGTTATTATCTAAGTATGCAAAACAACATATTATTATATGCTTGTGTGGCTCAGTAGGCGATGAGCGTCTCGAGAAAGATGCCGGTGGCATGTTTCTAGTGAAGAGGGAGCAAATACTATTTGCGACGGAAGAGCGCTGCTCTACCATAACTGTTAGGATATAAAATAACAATGATTGTAAAAAAACTTAATATGTATATGCTGGTGTGGCTCAGTAGGTAGAGCAGCGCATTCGTAACGCGCGGGTCGGAGGTTCGAGCCCTCTCACCAGCTCCAAATTAAACGCATCTTTTTAAGGTGTGTTTTTTATTGTTTTAATTTTATAAAATGTTTGACATGGATGAATTTTGAGTAACATTATCATAGGGTTTTATATTAATAAATAACTAAAAAAAGAGAGGCAAATTACCTCTCTTTTTACAAACTTCAACAATAATAACGATAACCAATAATTATCTTTTACTAAATTGTGGAGCTTTTCTAGCCTTCTTAAGACCGTATTTCTTTCTCTCTTTCTTTCTAGCGTCACGAGTAACAAAGCCAGCCTTTTTAAGTTCAGGTTTATAAGCTTCGTTAATTTCGATTAAGCCACGAGTGATACCATGACGGATAGCACCTGCTTGGCCAGTTAAACCACCACCGATAACGTTAACAACAACGTCAACTTTTTCTTCCATACTTGTTAAAACAAGTGGTTGTTTAACGATTTGTCTTAATGTTTCAAGAGGGAAATAATCTACAATATCCCTTTTATTAATTGTGATTTTACCAGTTCCGTTAGGAATAACTTTAACACGAGCAACTGAAGTTTTTCTTCTACCAGTGTTTAGTTTATTTTCTGCTGCATTTTTAGTTGCTGTTTTTCTTGGAGCCATTATCTTTTACCTCCTAAAGTTAAAGTTTCAGGTTTTTGTGCTTGCATATTGTGTTCAGCGCCCTTGAATACTTTTAATTTCTTTAACATTTTTCTGCCTAAGTTGTTTTTAGGTAGCATACCTTTAACTGCTAAAGTTAAAGCCATGTCACTATCTTCAGCCATTAAAGTTTTGTATTGTACTTCTTTAAGGTGACCAGTGTATGCAGTATGTTTCCTATAAAGTTTATCCTCAAGTTTATTACCTGTTAACACAAGATTATCAGAATTGATTACAATAACGTAATCACCAGTATCTACATGTGGAGCGTAGATAGGTTTATTTTTACCTCTTAAAATAGATGCAATTTGACTTGCAGCACGACCAAGAGGCATACCGCTTACGTCAACTAAATACCATTTTCTTTCCACATTTTCTGCTTTTGGCATATATGTTTTCATAAAAAAATTTTCCCTTTTTAATAAATTTATAATTTTGCTTATAAATCAAAACCCAGTTCACCATGGCAGGTATGAAGGGCTAAATCATACCACAAACGCCCCTAAGTTTTTATTTTAGCGGTTGTATTATAACTCAAAACCATTGGCTTGTCAACACTTTTTTTAATTTTAATGTTATTTTATCTGTTAATATATAAATATATAATAGGCTAACCCTTCTATCTTGTTATATTTTTATTTGCTTTAAATAAAAAAAGGTTTAAACATTTTACTTTTTTATACATGTTTGATAAACTAAAATTATTGAGGTGAAACATGGGAAAACCATTAATATATTATTTAGAAGTTGTGCAAAATAAACCATTATATATAGGCGAAATTGAAGAGTATGCTAAAGCGGGCAAAATAGTTGAAATTCACATTGATTTAAAAACCGCTTTTAATGAAGAACTATTTACAAAAGCATGTGAAAAATTTGGCTTAATGGGTTGTAAAATTGTAATATCTACAGACCCGCTTTCGCGCGACATTTTTGAAAAAGATGAATTACAAATATTAGCGCATAACCTTAAAAAAGCCCAGCCTTTTGTAAATGAAGAAATAAAATTTGATAAAGGTTTTACATTAAGTCAAGCAAGTTTTGCAAGCCAAAAAATTGATAGTTGGGCAAATAAAATAAATGAAGCAACTGTTTTTGGGCGTTCCCTTAGCCCTTTTGAAAAGTACATTTATTGTTATACTATAGCAGCAGAATTTACCTACAAATCTGAAAGCGAAGGCGACAGTCCTTATGTATCACGCACTCTTCCACTTATTTTAGACCCAAGTAACGACAAAATTGTGTGCGTAGGTTTTTCGGAATTATTAACTGCACTTTGTCAAAAATGTAAATTACCAATAAGTTATGAAGGCATTGAATTACATGATAACCCATATGGTCATGCAGTTAATACCGTTTTTATAAAAGATTCTTTTTACGGCCTTAATAATATATTTAGAGCAGACCCAACGCTTGCTTCTTACACCAATAATTATGGGCCTACACTTGCGGGCATTTGGACGGGCTATAAAACAATTTCCACCTATTTTAAAAAAGAAGCGCCAGATAACGACCTTATAATGCAAGGCGAATTTGGTATTCCAAAGCCATCAAATTTTGAAGCGGTTTCAGGATTAAACGCAATAGACCAACCCATAAGGTTTGGTTTTGGCGAAAAAAATGAAGGTTTTGATTATGAACAAAATTACCGTGAACGCATAAAATCATTTTTATTTTTTCCCATTAAGCAATCTTTTAAAGAAGAGGGCCCAAGAAAAATTACATCTTCTCACGAAACTTTTGTTTTAGACGATGTAAGGTATAACCTAAAACATTTTTGTTCATATGGGTTATATGAAATTTTAAGATTGAGAAGTGAAGAAATTACAAAACTCACCTACGACCAATATCATAATCCCGAAGAGCTTCAAGATGAACTTGAAAAAATATTAACAAAATACAACAATAAAATTACAAAAAGTATTTCTAAAATCATTTTTAGTTTACGTGAAATTGGTTATAGCGAAGAAAAAGCAACTGAAACAATTTTTGCAATGATTGATGAATTTAAATTATCCGATTTTGACCAAAGGTTAATACAGAGCGAAACCGTTGCCTCTAAATACTACTTATTTGGTGAAGAAATTAAAAGAAATTCTAAAGAACTCGACCCCTTAGTATTAATACTAGCAACTAGAAATGTAATGCTTTCTAAAGGCTGTAATTTAATAGAAGCAAATATACAAACTTCAAAATTAATTGCTGGTGGCGCAATAATAGAATTTCTTTCACTTATGGAAAATGGCGCTCTAAATTCAAATGAAATTTTTGCATCATTATTTGATAGCAAAATTATACCTTCCCAAATTTTAATGGAACTTGAAAAAGAATTTTCTTTAGGCGAAAAAATCCTTGAAGAAAATTCAACTATTTCTCCTGAAAACAGAAAACCTATTTCAAGAAAGTATGAAAAACTTGTTTATAATTTATTAAAAGATTATATTCATTCTGTACTTATAACAACATCTTTTGAAGAAGCCGGCACTAATTTAGAGCAATTTAATGGGCTTTTACAAATTTATAATGAGCAGTTTGATTATATTCAAAAAAATAGCGGTCATAAAACATTATCGGCGTTAACTAGTGTTTTTGAAAGCGACAAAAAGCCTTCTTTTAGTGAAGAAAGTTTTGATAAAGAGTCTTAAACAACAAAAAAAAATCACAGCAAAATAGCCGTGATTTTTTTTTACTTAATTAAACATTAAGAATTCTGCAAATCTTGCCACTTAAAATCATACAAATAAGGTCTAAAACCCAAATAAGCCATCCGCCAAAAATACGGATAACTCCCGCAATGATTTTACCTTCTTTAAACCTTGTAACAACACCTAAAAGCCATGCTGTAAAAGGAATAATTGCTAAAATTAAGCTAACAAGATAACCTAGACCAAAATAATCCTTTGATGCTTTTTTTGCCATAAAATAACTCTCCTTTATGAAAATTTTTTGTAACCAAATATACAAAACCTACATTTTAATATATTTCATTTACAATTTCATTATACTTAAACACTAAGTTTTTTGCAATCAAATTTTGTT
>JAZOQJ010000105.1:0-11863 GCA_045655985.1 Clostridia bacterium
CACTAGCAAGTATCCAATTTTGATTGTTTATATTTACTTTAAAAGAAGAAGTGATTAAAGATAAATTTTTGTTTGTTATATTCGTATTGGTGTTAGATAATTTAGCAACAATTTTTACCCTTAATAAAGTATTTACATTGCTATTATTTTTAATTGATGCACTAGCATCCATTTCGCCTTTACCATTTATTGAACTTTTAGTTACATACATATTAGATACGCTTTGGTTATTAGTGTTTGTTACTGTAACTTCTTTTAAATTATTTAAATTCACAAATTCGCAATGAGCTATAGGCTCTTGGTTATTATTTTTTAAATTTAAAATTGAAATCGGTACTAAAATTGATACAGCTATCACAACAATAGCAATTCCTATAATAAACAATGTAAAATTTAGTTTAGAATTTTTTTTCACTTTTATCCCCTTTGCAATAAAAGGCTCAAAGCACAATTCGTGATTTGAGTCTTATTATATTTTAATATAAATTATCTTCTTTATAGGCAACCCACTCTGCAAATTTAGTAATGCCATATACAATGGTAAGCATTAAGGCAACCCTAAATACAATAGTCATTTGCTTATCTTGAACAGACGAACTTGAATCTAGATACGAATCAAGGTTTGAATACCCTTGTATCCAAGCCATAAATTTACCAATAAATTCATCACGCGCAACTACTTTACCTGCTAAATTTTTTTGAGTATATAATTTGCCGCCATTAAATTTGTTTGCGTCGGTTTGAACAACACGGCTATCGCCTGCTTGAATTGTATCAAAACCCCACTCTCCAGTCTCTGGTATTAATTCACACCTATAAACTTCGTGGGTTACAAATGAATCACCTTCAAACCTCACAGCAAAATCGCCCATTTTTACTTTATGAGAAATCCTGCCTTTAAGTTCACTAACATCGCAAGGCTTAACTAATACTAAACTAAATGGCGAAATTTTTTGTATAGCACTATCACCCTGAACCCAAAGCACTCTGTAGCCAGACAAACACAAACCGCCTATAGTTAAGCCAAATATTAATACTAAACCTATTAATGCTAGGGTAATTATTTTTAAAACTTTTTTAGCACCCCTTGTTCTTGTTTCTACCACGTTTCTTATTTCCTTATTAATTTTATAGTTTCATTTTATTGTAACATATTTATAAAAAATATTAAAACAAATTTTAAAAATAATATTTTAGAGGGAGAAATTTCCTCCCCCTAAACATATTTTTATTCCCAATATAACTTATTACCAGTGAAAACAACTTCACCTAGCGCTTCATTTACGTCATTCACAAAACCTTCAAGTTGTACATTTGTAGCAAATTCACAATTTTCAATATATGCACTATTTAAATTATTAACACAAAGTACACTATCAGTTTTACAGTTTGCAATATAGCCATATAAGTATCCAGCAATGCCACCACCACTAATTGCAGTTGATTGCTCACCTGCGCTTGTTTTTACTAACACGCCACCAGTTGAATAACAATATTTTATTAAAGTATCCGAATAAGTCGCGTCATTTGTGGTTCTGTACATTAAATTGTAATCATAAGCATAGCCAACAATACCACCAATAGCTATACCCCAATTATTGTAATCACTAGCGTCTGTAATCAGTAAAACTTCACTTAAATTATAGCAATATTCTATAACTGTTGTATTATTAATATATTCAGAACAATTACTGATAAAATAACCTACTATACCACCTAAGTAAATTTTATTATATGTTGAGATACCTTTAATAGCGCCCGTATTGTAACATTTTACAATATAGTCGCCACCTTCTTCATTGCCGCCGCTTTGTACGCCGACAATACCACCAATATAACTTATCATTTCGTTATATCCAATGTCATATCCTTCTATATTGCCATTATTTACACAAGCCTCAACCACTTTATTATTAATAGCACATATACCGCCGACATTAAGGCCGTAAAGTTCGCCTTCATTTCTACATTCAAATATTATACCATTATTTGTTGCTACAATACCGCCAACTGTAGTAGCCAAAGTATTGTTTTGTGATTTTATTTGAACCTTATTTATAGCGCCAATAATTGTACCATTATTAATTAAACATACACTCGCGCCTTGAGAAGTTATTGTAATAGCAACATTATCCTGATTTAATAAATTGAAGTTTTCAATTGTTCCGTTATTTACATTAACAGCACCCGCAAACTCATCTTTAGTTAAAGCATAATTTAATGTTAAATTTACATTTTCAATAGTTCCATCGTTAGTGTTGGCAATTATATAAACCTGATCATTAGATTCAAAGTTAATATTTACAATTAAATTAATGTTTTTAATTGCGCCAGAAGAAGCAATACTATTAAATAATCTTAAATAACTAGTACTTAAAATTGTAATTGTTGCAATTTGCGAAGTAGTTTCACCACTTTCATCATCATAAGTTTCAATAAGGCCACTTATTGAGCCACTAAAATCTACATCATTTAATGAATATTTGTTGTTAATATCAATATTCTTTGCAATTTTATAATGAGCAGTTGGCCTATAACTAATTGCGTTTAGTTGTGCAAGGTCTACTATTATGTAAGGATTACTTAAAGAGCCATTTCCAGAATTAAAGAAATTGAAATTAATTACTACCTCGCTACTTGTTTGAGATGGCAAGCCATCAACATAACAAACAGCCGATACTAAATAATAACCCGCATCTAAGAAACTATAATATACAGCATTTGTTTTTGTTTCATCAATAACAGCTTCTTTATACATAGCATATTCATTATCAATAACCACTTTACCTTCAGCATCAATTTCAACTTTTAAAGTTGCAATTTGTGAAGTTAAATTATTAAATGAGTTTTTGTCGGCAAACTTATCGGTTGCAATATATTTGTAATTAATAATGTACTCAATAGTTTTACCTTTGTAGTTTTCAGGATTAAATTCCCAAGCAACCCTACCCGTACCTGCATTATATTTGTTTTCATTATTTAAATTATTTGTAGTTAATGTTTCGTCGTAATTTTCAATATATAATACTGGGGCGTTAGGCACAATAAATTCTGTTGACTCAACTTCTGATGAATTTAAATAGTTAACACCATTTATAGTTGAACCAATTGCTTGCATTACTATTTTGTATGTACCTTCTGTAATTGATGTATTTTCATATACCACATAATTGGTATAACCCTTTTCGCTCGCTTGTGCATTTGTAACTATTTGTAGTTCATCACCAGTTGGATTTGTTTTACAAATCAATTTCTTAATTATTTCACCCTTATCATTTACAAATTTAAGTGTATAATAGTCGGCATTATTTTCGTATACTTCAAAGTAAATTCTATCTAAAATATATCCTGTTTCAGTCTTTTGACATTCAACACTAATAGCGGCTTTGTCATTTGAAGTATTAGATACATTTTGAAGTTTTATTGCTTCAATAGTTTCACTAGTTTCGCCATTGGTGTAATTTACGCCATCTTTAACTCCACCAAAATTAATAAACGAAATTTGATAATTTTGACCTGCTAAATCAAAGTTAGTATTATAAGACAAGTAATTATTGATATCAAAAACTATTTCATCAATTGTAGTAAAGTCAACATTTTCATAATTTAAATCAATAGAATATGTGTTTTGTTGAACTTTAATATTTACCCTTAATTTATTTGGAATTTGTAGATAAATTGGACTTACGCCAGGGTTTTCAATTTTTGTATCAAAAACTATCTTGCCTTTTTCATAACGAACATTAAAGTAGTCAAGTGATTTTAATTTAACAATGTTTATGTTTGTTAAAGCATCAACGCCATAATAACCATCAATATAAACTTTTGTATTTAATTCTCTTTCATTAAAATTACCACATGTTCCGCCTTTTGCGAAAACATAAATTGTTCCGTTACCTGATGAAAACTTTACCCCATTATCTTCAAAATCAGAATTGGTTACATAAGTATTTGATACGTTAAAATTACCTGAGTTGTTTAAATTAATATTATAGCTTAGAGCACTTTCAACTTCATCCCATGCAACATAGCCACTTTCATTAATTGTAATACCTGTTACATTGGCAAGTTTTATAATAGTGTATTTTGAATACAACAACTTAGAATTATCATCTTCTTGTGTAAAATCATTAATTATTTGATTACCACTTACAAGCCCTGAATTATTACCAATAGTTTGTAAACTGATAATATACTCACCAGCTAAAGTTTCAGTTGGGAATAATAGTTCATAATACTTTTTACCTTCAATTTCAATAGACTTAAATGTAGTATCATTACTTTCCATAAATACTGCATGTTTGATTTCAAACGTCTTAGTATTACAATAAGTTAAAACAAACTCTAAAACACCATCGGCAAAATCGTAGTACTTGTTATTAACTTTTGGAAGTTCAAACCTAATACGACCATTTACAACGTGTACATTTGTAATTTTTGGTAGTTTTATAATTGCAAAATTTTCACTCACAGCACTTGTAATATACGCGCTTTCATTTCCTATAACTTTAATTGTCATAGTGTAATTGCCCGCAGCAAATTCTGTAATATACATTTTATATACTGTTTCACTTTTTGTGACGCTTACATTTAAAGTTGTACCTTCAATTTTTTCAATTACATCGCTAATATGATACTTATAAATGTTGCTATTAGCATCAGTAATAACTATTTCATATTTTTGAGCGCCATCAACAATTTCCCACTCAATCACGCCTTGGTTTGTACCTAAAATTGAATCGCCATTAGCGTTTTTAGTGCTTAAAATAGTAGTTTCTATTGTTGCACTTACATTGCTATTAATAACTTTGTAATTTTTGCCTTCAGTATTGGCATAATCTAAACTGCTGCCAAGCACTAATGTTTGTATAGTTAAAGTAAATTTACCTGTTTGGTCACCTAAAATACGCTTTACGGCAAGTTCATATAAATTGTTACCAGTTTCATTTCCTTCTATTATACTTGTAGGCACAAGCACTGCTATTTTATAGCCTTGTTCATTTAAAATATCAATTTTATAAACATATCTTGAACTATCGGTTTTAAATGTATATTGAATGCCAGACTTTTGTGTATCTTCATCAGATAAAACCTCAAAAGTGTACCCATTATTAAAACTAGCTAGCATTAATTTATTAGTATCAAAAGAAATCGAATAGTCTTTTTTTAATGTGTCTGTAGCTGTGTCAAAGTTATTAAATTTGATAGAAGCATCTTCAATTTTAAAGTCTGTTACCTTGTTTGTTTTATGAATAGTGTAAACACTTGACATATCGCTTGTAATATAATAACTAGTACTTGGTGTAAGACCTGTTGAACCAATTGAAGCATTAAAAGGCATAGTGTATACTACAAGTTCATAATCGCCTTCTGCATAATTATCAAGTTCAGTAAATTTTAAATTTGCAGGTTTTATTAAATCAACTATTCCTTGCATTCCTTGCGTATTACCAGTATTAGGTAATTCGCTAATTTTATTAAAATCTATAGTAGTGAAATAGGTATAGTCATTTTGCGAGTTAATTTCTTTTATACCCACAACATATTCAACGTAAATATTGTTAGGATTTAAAAAGTCATTCACACTTGAGATATTATTATAGCTGTTATTTGATACAAATTTTATGTCGTTATTTAGTGTATATAAATTAGAAATTGCATCAAGTTTTGTAACTGTTTTTGATTTACCTGTTAAATATGTTTCATTTTGGCCATCATTTAAGGTTTTTGAAATAATATTTGCGCCATTACCATAAGCCCTAACAATTACATTATAAACACCCGCGTCAATACCATTGCCAAAAAGTTCTTCTTTAGTTACAAAGTTTTTTTGATGAACGTCAATTTGAGTAATATTGCCATTTTTTTCAAGATAAACTATGTAGCCAGTTGCTGATTCAACCTCACTCCAAACAATTGTTCCAGAAGAAGCCGCTACATTGGTAAAATCAAACACGCCATCTTTAAAATAAGCGTAATTTGTAACTTGAGCTGTAGTTGTTCCTAAAACAAATACTGTTAGAATATTACCACCATGCATAACATTGTAAACGTTGGATGTCATGTATCCAACTTCACCACTAATTGTGGTGTTACCTATTGCTTGAAGTGTAAATGTATATCTTTTACCTGCTTCTAAATTTAAAGACAAGTTAATTTGCGTACTATTTTGGGTGTTAATATCTGTTTTAGTGCCATCCATGTCGGTCGCAAAAATTTTATAACTTGCTGCGTTTTCAATAGCAGTGTAATTTAGATAGCCTTTATCATCATTATTTGAAAGTTCTGCAGCAAAAGTATTTGGTAATTTATAAAATTCGAAAATATTTTCGTTGTAATTACTTATAATTGAACCTTTACCTGAGCAAGTTACACCAATTGTATATTTATTATCTTTTCCACTTAAAACACCACTTTCAAACAATTTTTCTTCAATATCACTTAAAGTTTCAAAAGTGCCAAGACTTTTATCATTTAAATTTAATGTATATGTGTAAACAATTGGAGTGCCTGTTTGTGTTATTATAGGTACATTTTCTTTAATTTCAACACCATCAACATGAGCCGCAAAAGCAAGACTACCATTTTGCATTTTTATTTGTGGATTATTATTTAATTTATAAACTGATTTTTCACTACTTACGTTTGAGTCAAAATAATAATTACTTTGTTGCGCTGTGCCTGCCTTTGCTTTTATTGTTATTGTAATTGTACCACTTAAATACTCACTTAAACTTAACGTAGTTGTATGAGGGCTTGTTATAGTTTCAGTTTTAGTTTGAGCACTAGTATCAGTAATTTTTAATTCGTAACCTGAAGCATCATTAATTTTTGTCCATGCAATTTGACCTTTATCATCAACCGAAATTGTTGGTGTTTTAAGTTTAATTAAATTAATATTTGCTTTGCCTGATGATAGATAATAGTTATTACCATTTTTAAAACCAATTGTTTGTACATGCAAAGTGCTTGTACCTGTATTTAGCGCACCAACATCAATTGTATAGTAAAATTCGCTTTTATCATCAACTTTGTGTATGCTATTTTGTTGCTCTTCATTATTTAAATAAACGGCATACTTATCCTCCGTGCCACTTCCTGAAAGCACGTCCGTCCAAACCACATTGCCATTATTTACGCTAATTGCTGGAGTGGTTAATTTTTGGGCAGTGATAGAAATTTTGTCGCTTGAAATATAACCAATAGTTCCGCCGTTTGATGTAGCGTTGCCAATTGCTATTACTTCAATATTTACAATTGCGTTTTCGCTAAAGTTATAGGTGTATTCTAGGCCATGCTCTTCACTTGATTTACTACCAACTGTAATTTTATATTTTTGTGCATTTTCGACCTCGCCCCAAGTAATAGTTTTATCATCATTTAAAATGGTTAAAGAGGTTGGTGCATTTAATTTATACAAAGTGCCCGCAAGTGTTTTAGGGCTATCAAAAGTTTGAATTTGCCCTTTGTTATTACCTAATGCCTCAACATAAAATTTATAGTACTTATTTGTAGTAAATTCTATATCAAAACTATTTATGCTATATGGGCTTACAACATTTTCTTTAGTAACTGTTGCTAAAATTTCGTCATCTTCATTTACAACTTCGCAATAAACTGTATAACCTGAAACCGCGCCGTTGCTTTCCCAAGAAATAAAACCATCTTTAATTTGTGCATTTAATACTTGTA
The DNA here is from genome assembly GCA_045655985.1 of Clostridia bacterium. Classification (GTDB taxonomy): domain Bacteria; phylum Bacillota; class Clostridia; order Christensenellales; family UBA1242; genus JAZOQJ01. The sequence goes on from JAZOQJ010000105.1 coordinate 7,693, forward strand.
AAAAGCTAGTTTCAATAGTTGATTGCTGGCTATAAATATTTTCGCCTTCCTGTACTTTTACAGTAATTGTATAAGTTTCGCTTACTGAAGGAGTAAATACAAATTCGTTTGTTGCTACAATTTGATTTACAAAATAATTATCACTTGAAATAATAATGTTATAATTTAAATTTGAGTTATTGCCAACTTTATTCCAAGTTATTTTATCAAGCCCTTCATCATATTTTAAGTCTGCAGGCGCGTTATATAAAGTAAATGAAACATCATTGCTTTTGTCGCTATTTTTAGAGCTATCAATAGTACTAATAGCAGTAACACTTGCAGTAGCCTGTAAATTATTTGCTGTAAGTTTATACTTATTTAATAACGTTGATTTAGTTGAACTTGAACCCTCTTGCGCTAAAGATACACTATAGTGCGAAAAATGTTCAACCAACTTTGCGTCATCATTCCAAGTAAGATAATATTCATTATCAATTTTTTCAAGTTTAACTTCTGGCTGAGGCAATTTTTCAAAACTTAATGGATTAATTAAATTAACCCTTAAATTAATACTTGCACCTTCGTCATTAGCATTTATTGAAAAAGTTGTTGAAGTTGTATTTGAAAGTACATTTTGAGGAAATTCTTCGTTAGGTGTTATGTAAATTAATTTGTTTAAGTTGTCAACCTCAAGGGTCGCAACACTTTCATCCCCACCTAAAATGCTAACACCAGGCAATGTTAAATTGCTTGGCGAAATAAAATATGTAATAACATAATTATTAGCGCCCGCAAGTAATGAAACCTCATATGTATTTACACCATTTTCGACTGCATTTTTTATTTCGGTATTATTGTGATACAATGCAATCCTTGAACTATACACATTTGTATCACTTGAGGTTGTAGCGCATGCAAAAAGCACGCTAGGACAAATAACCAATAGCAGTAAAATTAATAATGCCTTAATTTTTTTCATATCAACACCTTTCATAAAATATTTTACGCAAAGTAATAAAAATTAATAGAATATATCACATGTATTTTACCACACAAAATAAAATATATCAAAAAAAAAACAACTCGTATAATCGAATTGTTTAATTTTCTATTAAATTTTATTTAATAGGTATTGAAATTTATAATTACAATCTACCAATAAGATAATCAATAGAAGTAGATAATTTATCTGCAATTTCTAATAGACTTTCAATTCTTGGTTCTTCACCTTTTTTCCATCTTCTTAATGAAGACTCACTAATACTACTTATGTTGCAAAATGCATTGTTAGTTAAGCCATTTGATTTTAAAGCAATTATATATCTTTCCACAAAAACTTTTATATTTTTATTGCCAAAATTTTGACAACCTTTTTCACCAACTAATCCAAATAAATAATCTAATGAAACTTTAAAATAATTAGAAATTTTTAGGGCATTATCTATATTAGGCATTGAACCTTTTAAAAATTTACCAAGTTGAAACGCTGATATACCAATAAGTTGCGACAATGTTCTAAGTGATTTATTGCCATCATCAATTATTAAATCACGCAAAATATCTTTAAATTTTTCCATAAACACCCCTATATGACAAATCTCGACAAAATAAGACAGAGCATGAAGAAACTTTTTTGTAATAACTACTTTAATTTTATAAAGGCGTTTGTTATAATACACATGTGTAATATTTTCAGCGGATAATAATGTGAAATATTTCCAGCGAGTATATTACAAAATATTTTACGGAGGTGATAAAATGAACAAGAAAGATATTATTAATTGGATATATTCGTTGTTTAGATTAGATTTAGAAAATGAATTTGAAATGGTCAATGATGAGATTATTATCAAACTCAGCGAGAATGAAACAAGAAACATAAAAATAAAGCAAATTAACTAAGGGGGATTTTATGACGACAAATCAAAACGATACTGCTTATATAAAATTAGCATCAAAAAGAAAAACTTATATTAGCAACACCAAAGAATTAAAAAAATATATAAGTGAATTAGTTATTCCTATTATAAATTGCGTGTTTTTAGATAATAAGTATTTAATTTTTAATGACCTTGAAATTTATAAATTAATAATTTCATAAAAAAAACAGCACTTATTTGCTGTTAATTAAAAATGCAGTATTAAAGTATATAAAAAAGTGAGACTAAAAAGTCTCACTTTATTTTTTAAATTTCAAACGGAACACTTAAAAATTCTTTTAACGCATTTAACCTTTCATCATCAACCCTAGTATATAGTGGCATTGGCGCACCAACCTTATGAGTTGTTGGTAAAAGAATTGTTGAAGCTTTATCCCACAAACCTTTTTGTGTAAAATCAATATTTAAAAGTAGTTGTTCATGAGCCATTTTTTGCATGCTTATAGGTAGTATTGGGCTTGCAACAATTGTTAAACTTGCGCACAAACTTACACATAAGTACAATATTTTATTAACTACTTCAGCACCATTTTCTTGTTTAATAGCGCTCCAAGGTGCTGTTTTTTCTAAGTATGTGTTGCCAACGCTTGCAAAGTCCATAATTCTTCTAAACGCTTGCCTAAATTGGTGATTTTCAAATAAATCAGCAATTTCAGCAGGATATGTTTTAATAGCGTTTAAAATTTCTTCATCCTCTGGGGTTAGCGCTACCTTTGATAAATCACAAGTAAGTGTGCCACCAAAGTTTTTATTTGCCATATTAAGCGTCCTATTAAATAAGTTGCCAAGTTTGCCAACAAGGTCACTATTTACCACGTTTTTATAGTCTTCCCACTTAAAGTCTGTATCCTTTTGCTCAGGAATAACAGTGGTTAAATAGCCCCTAAGTGCATCAATATCAATAATATCATTTTCCTCAAGTAATTGATTACAGAAAACGCCTATTTTTTTAGATTTACTAAACTTTTGACCTTCATAATTTAAATAATTTAAGCCAATAACTTTTTGTGCCAAATTATATTTTTCGTTTGCTAGTAGCATTGCAGGGAAAAACACTGTATGGAAAGGTATATTATCTTTACCTAGGAAATTGAAAATTTCAGCATCCTCATTTTGCCAAAATTCCTTAATACCGCCCTCTTTTGCCTGTTCAGTAAATGAAATATAACCAATTGGCGCTTCAAACCAAACATACAAAACTTTATCTTCATAACCCTTTAGTGGTACAGGTATACCCCATGATACATCACGAGTGATAGCCCTTGGCCTTAAACCTTCTTTAATCCAACGTTTTGCTTCAGCATAAACGTGAGGAGCAAACACGTCCTTTTTACTATCAAGCCACTTATCAAGTTTATCCTGAACCTCATTTAGTTTAAAAAACATGTGTTTAGTTTCGCAAATTGTTGGTTTATGACCACAAACTTTACAGGTTGGATTTACCAGGTCCTCTAAAGCGTAAACCGCAGTACATTTTTCGCATTGATCGCCATTTGCGCCTTCAAAACCGCACCTTGGACAAGTACCAATAACAAAAGTATCAGGTAAATACATTTTACATTCAATACAATAAAACATACGTTGGCTATTTTCTTCTAAAAAGCCCTTATTGTATAGGTCAGTAAAAAACTCACTTGCAATTTCATAGTGTTTTTCACTATTTGTACGAGAATAAATATCGTAAGAAATATTTAATTTTTTATAAATTGCCTTATGAACTTCGTGAAGCGAACTTACTACCTCTTCAACACTTTTGCCCTTTTCTTTCGCGGTAAGCATTGCTGGTGTGCCATGACAATCAGAGCCACCTATAAAAAGTGTATCATAGCCCTTTAATTTGCTATACCTATTAAAAATATCGGCAGGCAAATGGCAACCCACAATATGACCCATATGTGGGACATTATTAACATAAGGAAGAGCTGAAGTGATTAATCGTTTTTTCATAAAAAAAAATCTCCTTTAAAAACCTAAAACTTAATAATTGAAAAAGTTTTTATTTTTAATTTTGTGAAAACATTTTACAACAATTTTACATAAATGTAAAGAGGAAACCACAAAACAAACCAAACTTTTCCACAAATGTTTTTATTTGTGGAAAACAAACAAAAAAGAGAGCAATCAAATTACTCTCTTCAAAAATTATTTCTTTTTAGATTTTAATTTTAAATCTTTTTTAAAACGATGATATTGTTCAACAAGTTCTTTTTCTTCTTGTTTAACATCCTTAATTTTTTGAATTAGATCTT
>JAZOQJ010000106.1:0-2412 GCA_045655985.1 Clostridia bacterium
AGGTAAAAATAAAAAAAATAACATAAAAAATCATGCAAAAAAAAAATAGCATTGCTTAATAAGCCTAAAAAAAAGAGAGGTTATACTCTCTTTTAAAATATTACTCAACAAAAGTTGTTGGGTTATTTAAAATTTCCCTAATGTTTTTAGTGTAAGTAATGTTTAATTTTGATGTAATTTCTTTTGGTAGTTCTTCAACATCATCTTTATTTTGATAAGGTACATACACGTTTGTTATGCCAGCCCTTTGGCAAGCAAACAATTTTTCTTTTAAACCACCAATTGCTAAAACATTGCCACGAATAGTAATTTCACCAGTCATTGCTAAATTGTTATTTATTTTTTTACCACTAAATAAACTATAAATAGCAGTAGCAAGTGCGCAACCAGCACTTGGACCATCTTTTTTAACAGCTCCTTCTGGCACGTGAATGTGAATATCTTGCTTTTTAATTTCATCTAAATTTAATTGATATTCTTGCGCTAAACCTTTAATGGCACTTAGGGCTGCTTTAGCACTTTCTTTCATAACATCGCCAAGCCTACCAGTAAGTTCAATTTTGCCTTCGCCATTTGTTGCGTTGCTTTCAATGGTTAATACTCCACCACCAACAGTTGAATAACTTAAGCCAGACACCACACCAACTTCAGAACGTTCTCTTATTTCGTCACGAATTAGTTTATGCGCGCCAAGTAGCTCTTTTAAATTTTCACTTGTAACAACAAGTTTAAAATTGTCCCTGTTTTCAGTATTTAAAATTTTTACAGCACATTTACGGCAAAGTGCACCAATAGTACGTTCTAAATTTCTAACACCAGCCTCACAAGTATATTCTTCAATAAGTTGTTTTAAAGTTTCATCGCTAATTTCTAGTTCATGAGGTTTTAAGCCGTGCTCTTTAATTTGTTTAGGAAGTAAATGAGTTTTAGCAATTTCAAATTTTTCAGTTAAAGTATAACTTGATAGTTCAATTATTTCCATTCTATCTAAAAGTGGGGCAGGGATTGCCGATTTGTCATTTGCGGTACAAATAAACATAACGTCACTTAAATCTACCGATACTTCTAAATAGTGGTCACGAAATAGTGTGTTTTGTTCAGGGTCTAATACCTCAAGCATAGCACTAGTTGGGTCGCCTTTGTAGTCAGCGCTCATTTTATCAATTTCATCAATTAAAAACACAGGATTCATACTTTTTGCTTGTTTTAAGTTGTAAATAATCCTGCCAGGCATTGCACCAACATAGGTTTTTCTGTGACCGCGAATTTCACTTTCGTCTTTAACGCCACCAACACTCATTTTAATAAAGTTACGATTTAATGCTTTGGCAATAGATTTTGCAATAGATGTTTTACCAACACCTGGAGGCCCAACAAAACAAATAATTTGACTATTAACTTTGTCAGTTAAATGCATTACTGCAAGGTGTTCTAGTATTCTTTCCTTAACCTTAGTAAGCCCAGAGTGTTCGCTATCTAATATTTCTTGTGCTTTTTGTAAATCTTTATTATCTTCAGTTTTTACGCCAAATGGAAGTTCTAGTAAAACGTCTAAATAATTCCTTAATATGCTATAATCAGGAACAGTGTTAGGTAGTTTTCTAAGCCTGTTAAGTTCCTTTTTAGCTTTTTCTTTTGTTTCTTCAGGAATTGCTGGGTTTTCGAGTTTCTTTTCAATTTCATCAAATTCATTTTCATCATCCCCAAGTTCTGAAGAAATCGCTTTCATTTGCTCACGAAGGTAATATTCTTTTTGATTTTTGTCCATGCCTTGTTTAACACGCTCAGATATAGATTTATTTATAGCAACAATGTCAAGCGCTTTGTTAATACCGCCAATTGTCATTTCAAGTCGTTTAATTAAATTGTTTTCTTCTAAAATTTTAAGTTGAGCATCAACGTCCTTTATGCATAATACAGTTAAACTATCAACAAGTGCATCCGCATCATTTAAACCGCCAATCATACGTACAATTTCAGAGTTATACCTTCTGTCACTTGCGGAAAGTTCAACAAACTTTTCCTTTAAAGTAGATGTTAGGGCGTTAAGTTCATCAATATCGTCAATAACCGAAACAATTTCCTCAACTTCACAAGTGTTAAAACTTTTACCATAAGTAATGTTTTTAATTTTAACACGTGTTTGACCTTCAATTAAAACTTTTAAAATGCCAGAGTTGCTCCTATCATTTTGAACAGATTTTATTTTCGCAATACAACCAACATGGCTAATATTTGACCAAAGGTCTTCAGCAATATCTGTACCAGTTTGAGTTACAATAACAATTTCTTCCTGTGAGTCAAATGCTGATTTTATAGCATTTTTACTTTGGTCCCTGCCAATGTTACAATTAACCGGCATTTCAGGAAAACATACTACACCAGAAAGTGATATTATTTTATAAGTTTTTT
>JAZOQJ010000107.1:0-7204 GCA_045655985.1 Clostridia bacterium
CACCTTTTTTAGCAATTTCTGAAAGTGCTACTGCAAGACCCCTGATAGGTGCTTGTAACATACCAAGAAGTTGAGCAATAAGTACTTCTTTGCTTGGGATAGATGCTAATTTTTGAACATAATCTGCATCAATTTTTTCACCATTTAAAATACCGCATTTTACTTTTAAGTTTTGGTTTGTTTTGCCAGCTTCTGCAACAACTCTTGCAGGGGCAACTTCGTCACTGCAACTAAAAGCAATTGCTGTTGTATTGTTAAGTTCTTCATCAAAGCCTGTTAAGCCAAGTTCGTTTAAAGCACGAAGCATAAGTCTGTTTTTATAAACTTTATATTCGCTACCATTTTCACGCATAGCTTTTCTCATTTTAGTATCTTGCTCAACGTTAGTGCCTTTATAATCTACAAAAACAACAGTTTTAGCGTTTTGAAGTTTTGATTTAATTTCGTCAACAATAACCTTTTTATTTTCTAAATTTGCGCTCATAAAACCCTCCTATAAAATTTAATAAAAAAACAGTTTTGTTGCCATATAAGCACACAAAACTGCAATAATTACCGTTTTATTAAGCGCTTTAACCTCGGCAAGCATTGAGAAAAACTCAAAATTATGTCAAATTAACACTTGCTGTCTATGGCAAAAAAGTTTTTTTACGGATGTATTATACCCTCATTTTTATAGTTTGTCAACACCTTTTAACAAAAAACTAAACTTTTTTTTGAGCCATAAAAGCAACTAATAAAATAATTATAAACAATCCTAGCCCACTCATATAATATTTCTCCTAAAATTTCTTATATAATACCATATAAAAAAACAAATTTCTACCCCTTTTAGTAAAATAATTGCAAATAAAAAAAGTAGTGGACTTTTTTTTAAAATTTGCTTATACTTTACAAAAGGAGCATTTATGGAATATAAATCATCAAAATATAACTTTGTTATAAAAAACACTAAAAATGAAAAAATTATATTTAACACCAAAAGCGGAACGGTTAGCAAATTCAATTTAAAAACATTTCAAAACCTTAAAAACAACGACTTTTCAAATGAAGAATATTTACCACTATTAATCGAAAAAGGTTTTGTTGTTAATAAATATCTTAATGAAGAAAATGTTGTAATTTTTAATGAATTTAGCGAAATTCTTAACGACCATTCTCCTTCTTTACAAATTGTTATTGCCCCAACAATGAACTGCAATTTAAAATGTATATACTGCTTTGAAGAAGGTTGCGACAAAAGTTTTACAATGGATGAACATATTCAAGAAAACTTTATTGAATATGTTAAAAATAAAATACATTGTAACAGTAGTTTGAAAAAAATACACGTAAGATGGTTTGGAGGCGAACCACTACTTAAAGTTGAAACAATAGTTAATCTTTCTAAAAAATTAACTACTTTATGCGCTGAAAATAATATCGAATACTCTGCCCATATAACAACAAATGGTGTTTTACTTACAAAAGACATTGCAAAAAAGCTCAAAGACTGCAAAATATCAACTTGCCAAATAACACTTGATGGTACAGAAAAACAATATTGTTATTATAAAAACGCAACCCCTAAACAATTTAAACAAGTAATACAAAACATAATTGATACCTGTGATATTTTAGCAATTGAAATACGGCTTAATGCTGATTATAATAATTATGAAGATTTAAAAAAATTAACTAAATACTTACTTATAGACCATAATTTAAAAAATAAAATAAGTGTATATCTTGCAGAAATTAAAAGTGTTTGCGAAAACACTAGTTATAGTAAGGAAGAAAGTTTAAATAAAAAGACAACTTATAATTTACATACTGACTTTAATAACTTTTTAAAACAAGAAATAAACCTTCAAAAAATTCGAATTCCAATAATTAGCCCTAAAAAGTGTTATTGCTCTTATATGAAACATAGCAATATGGTTGTTGGACCAGACGGATCTTTATATAGGTGCGAACACTTAATAGGTCAAAAGGATAAAGTAATTGGAAATTGTAATTTTGGTTTATTTTACAATAACTTTGATTTAAACGAATTTAATTATAGGCATCCTAAAAAATGTTTAAATTGCAGTATTTTTCCTGTTTGTTTATCAGGTTGTAGAGATGAACGAAAGCACATACCTATAACCAAAACATTTTGTGACAATCAAAAGGAAATAATTAAACAAAATGTGTTATTGAGATTAAATATGAATAAAAATTAAAAAAAACATTGTTATTTTTTATGGTACTTGATATAATGAAAGTAGTAATTAAGGAGGTATATTATGGAAGTAATTTTAGAACTTAACACTTATTGCAATAATTGTGGTAATTGTGGCGATTGCAATCCTGTAGGCCCTCAAGGTCAAGACTTAGGTTAATCCTAATTTAAAAAAACACGGAAATTCCGTGTTTTTTTATTAAAAGTTTTCCATCACAGTATTTATATCCATAATATCGGTTGTTGTTATAATACCAATTGGTTTACTTTCGGCAGTACCGTCTTTAGTAATAATAATACATAAAAGTTTTCGGTTTTTATAAAATTTATCCAAAACCAGCTCCAAATTAATGCTACTATCAACAATAGCGTAGTAATTTAAATTTTCTTCACGCGTTACCATTGAGCTTATTGTAGTTTTTGATACAAAATTTTCAAGGTCTTCTCCGTTGTAAATAGCATAGCCTAAATTATTAATAATTCTTTGACCATTTGCAACACCCAATATTTTTTTACCGTTATACACGGGAAGATTGGAATAGCCACTTTCGTACATAACAGTTATTGTATCTTTAAGTTTTTCCTTGCCCGTTAAACACAAAACATCTCTTGTGCAAATACTATCTAAAGCGCGAGGAGGTGTGCACACTAATGCAGATATTTTTTCCATTTTATCAACAACTAAGTCGGTAGGCTCTGCAATAACTTCGCCACTAGAGTGCACAATTGCATTCCTCAGCCTAGAATAATCTATTAAATCTTCTTCATATTTTCGTACAACGCTATTTAAACTTGAACACCTACGAATTACATCTCCAAACGGAAGCCCTCGTTTTAAACCATATTGAGTTCGCAGTGCGTGGTCTAAATTATTAAACGCCAATAAAAAGCGTTTAGATTTTGCTATTTTAGCCATAAACAAACCTCTTTAAAAAGTTTTATTAATTTTAGTATATCAAAGGATTTGCGTTTTTCAAAGAAAATTTTACAAAACTGTTGCAAAATATTAAAAATTTACATATAATAGTTTTACGGTTGTGCTATGCGGGGAGCTAGTGGTGCCCTGTTACTTGCAATCCACTACAGCAAGGCAGAATGCCAATTTAGGAACATTATTTTTTTAAAGCGCATTATTTGGGTGGCGTTGAACTTAGGGTCTTATGCAACAAAGGCTTATGAACCATGTCAGGCCCGGAAGGGAGCATCATTAAGTAGGTTACTTTGTGTGCCATAAGGAAACTTTAGGGGAGCCAGCCTATTTTGTGGCTAATTGGGGTAATGTTACAAGGTTGGATGCACAGCCTTTTTTTTAATTTTTACGGGTACTTGTTACTCGTTTTTTTTACATTAAACACTCAAGTTTACTTTGTAGGGCTTTTAGTTTTTCGTCTTGCGGAAGAAAAGTCAATGCCATTTTCAAATCCATTAAATCATCTGGGTTTAAAACTTTTAAATTATTACAATCACTTAAAAGTTCGTATCCCCCATTTTTACCGCTGTAAGATACTATTAAAAATCCCGCGCAAGTTAAAGCATCAATACTTCTATAAATAGTGCGACATGACACCTCAAATTCGCGAGATAAAGCGCACGCAGTAACTCTTTTCCCTTGCATCAATTTATATAAAATTGCTAAACCTAAAAATATTTTCATGTATATAGTATAAAGGCTATTAATTAAAAGTAAATATTTTAAATGTTATTATTTTAAAGAATCTTTGTTATGTCCGCTTTTTAGTACACTTGACTCAAATGTATATTTAATTTCATCCTTATTTTGTTTATTTTTTAAACCTTCTTTTAACAAAAGGTCCAAAAGTGTTGGATATGAAAAATCCCATAAATAATTTGCTAAAGACCCTGGAATGCTGTTAATTTCGTTAAGGTATAGTTTTTCGTCATACAAAAAGTCTATACGTATAACGCCTTGAAAGTTTATTTTTTCATAAATTTGTGTTGCAATTGATTTAATTTTCTTTTCAATTTTAGGGTTAATATCTGCAGGAATTTTTCGTGATAGAGACTCCATACCCTTTAATTTATTTTGACTTAAATATTTATCTTCAAAAGAAAGCACTTCATGAGAAGATAAAGGCTCTTCGATTTTAGAAAGTTTAATTTCTCCATTTAATTTCATGACAGCAATATTATATTCTTTAAAATCAGTCAAAGCAGTTTCTATTAATACATTTTCGTCTAGTACAAACGCGAGGTTTAAAGCGCCTTTTAATTCATCTACATCATTACACCTTGTAATACCTATACTACTACCAAGTCGCGCAGGTTTAATAATAATTGGGTATTGTAATTTTTGAGCAATTTTTTCTAATACAATTTGCTCGTTTTTTATATAGTCTTTTTTACTTACTGTCATAAAATTTACAACAGGTATTTTTAAGCCCTCACATACATATTTTGTAAGTATTTTATCCATGGAAACAGCACTTGCAAAAATATCAGAATTTTGATAAGCTATAGAGCACAAATTCAACAGTCCCGAAAGTGCGCCATCTTCACCATTTAAGCCATGTTGAGCATTAAAGCAAAAGTCAATTTTTGTAAACTTTTTATAACAAAAAACGCATTTTTTAAACAAGAAATTTGAACCGGGTAAAAAAGTTACTCTTTTGCCCATAATTTTATCTTTTTTAAAAGTATTAATATCTTTAAATTTTTTACTATATAAAAATTCGCCTTTTTTATTTATATATATGGGGTAAACGTTGTATTTAATATCGCTTAAATTTTGTAAAAGTGTGACGCCCGTTAAAATTGATATATCATGTTCACTACTTTTCCCGCCAAATATAACCGCTATGTTTTGCATTTTTTGCTCCTTTATATTTTTATAATTTATTATATTAAAAATATATGAATTAAAAATTAGAATTGATTGTTGTTTGACTTAATAAAAAAAAAGTGTATACTATAAGTGTATTTATTAACAATTATTATATATTTTAAATAACTTTTTAATTTTTTGTTTTGGAGAAAATATGAGCGCAATAATACGTGAAAAAATTTTGGATTTAAAAAATTGTATTAATAGTGAAAATTTTGCTCTTTTTAAAGACTGTGAAATAGACGATATTAAAAGTCAGGAAGACTATTTTAAAACCATTATGACAACTATTGGTTTATATGCCAGTTGTCATCCAACGGAATATTTAGATAATTCCGCGCTTTTTTACGAAATTGTTTTAGAAACTCAAAAAGAGTTAACCAACCTAAACAACATAAAACTTGAAAATGGTGATTTAGTTGAAAATTTAACATTGCCAAATAATCCAAGTAGTTCTGAACTTTTGGCAAGTCATTACGGAACTGCTCTTTATTTGTTTTGCGCTTGCGATACAATGAAACAAGGTAAATTTAATTTTAACTTTTTTAAAGGCAAGTATCCTAAAACGACATTAAGAAATATCCCTATAAATTGTTTTAACACACTTGATACTAAATTAGTTGTTGCGTGCGAAACTGATAAAAAACTTTATGATAATTTTATTGAAAGCAATTTAAAAGATAGTGAAAAAGAGTTTATTGTTGAGTTTTTAGATTCTATTAACATTCGTGGGCCTGAACTTAGAATGATTGTGCGTGCAGTATGCTCAAATAATTTTAAAAAAGTTTACACTTTATGCAAAATACTTACTTTAAAAACTGAGGAAAGCGAAAATATTTTAAAAGACTTTATTGAAAATATTAATGCAAATCAAACAATCCACTCAACTTTTAAAGCAGGCAAAATACTTGAGGTTCAAAAAGGAGTTTTACTTGACGCCACTCGTACTATTTTAACTAAACTTGATGAACCAAAAGAAAAAGTACCTTTACTTTATTTTTCAGATTATTTAAACAAACTTAATTTAGATACTAAAAAAAGCCTTAATTATTTAAAACCTTTTTTAAATGAAGATTTTGAAGCAATTAAAACAAATGAAACAGAAATTACAGACTTTGATATACGCGCAATTTTTACAGCATCAGAACTAGTTAATTTAGAAAATCAAATTGCGACGCTTTCAGGTTTTAACTTATACTTATCAAGGCTTTGTTTGGAACTTAGAAATTATCAGGAAACTTCTGTTTCCCCTATTATTTTGGACTATATTCACAACAAAGAACCTTTAAAAGAAGGCAAAAAGAAAGTAAGGTATTATTCTTTAAGCGACAATGATATTTGTGTATTAGATTATATTGAAGCCAGCCTTTTAGCGCCTAAAACAAAATACTTTTTAGTAAACAACATTTTGCTTTCTGGCAAAAATGTTATTGAAAATAATTTACAAACATTTATTGACGAAAAACTTTTAAATAAAAAAATTGATAAAGTTATTTGTTATATTTGCGAGTATAATATGGATACATTTAATGAAGTGTGCGAAAATATTAAAAATAATACTGCTTTAAAACAAGAAATTATAAATTCATTAAATGTTGATACTGACCAACGAAACTTAGATGAAATGAAAAAAGATATTGAGCGTTCTAAAATAGACCTAGAGCGCCTAGCTTTTGGCTTTGAAAATGAATTTGATAAACTTAATGAAGCAGATAAAAATAAAATAGAGCCAGAATTAAATGAGAATTTTGAATTAAATTTTGATGATGATTTTGGTAAAACCAATACCCTACCAGAAGAAAATTTGGATGAAAATATTATAACTTCAGACAATTTAAATTTAGACGACATTTCAAACGTTGATAGTATTAAGGAAAAAGAATTAGAACCTATAAATGATGAGGATTTAAATAATTTAGAATTAGCACCTAATAAAGTTAAGGCGGAAAATGATATAATTGACGCCCCAGAAAATAATCGTTTAGAAAATGAAAGTGATTTTGACGAAAATATAGATGAAGAAACATTTGAAACTGATAGCATTGATGAAAACAACAACTCTAAGTTATTTGATGATATTGAAATAAGCAATAAATCAATTGAAGACTTTAATAAAAATGCACTAATAGACGAAACTAATGAAGAATTAAAATTAGAAG